>NZ_JBSHGQ010000026.1:0-55111 GCF_053617895.1 Microbacterium sp. NPDC055683
CGCCCGGAGAGGGCGGACGCGGCGTTCCGGCGATCGCCGTCGCGGTCAGTCGGTGCCGGCGTCGAACGCGGCCGACTCGCCGACGGCGTCGAGCGCCTCGTCGGCCTCGGTTCCGGTCGTGATCTCCTCGGCCTCGCCCTTCTCGAGCGCGCCGATGAGCTCGCCCGTCGTGCCGCCGATGAGGCCGCGCGAGACGTAGCCCTCGAGGCGCGAGCGCGAGTCGGCGATGTCGAGGTTGCGCATCGTGAGCTGGCCGATGCGGTCGACGGGGCCGAACGCGGCATCGCCGACCCGCTCCATGGAGAGCTTCTCGGGCGCGTACGACAGGCCGGGGCCCTCGGTCGAGAGGATCGTGTAGTCCTCGCCGCGGCGCAGGCGCAGCGTGACGCTGCCCGTGATGGTCGAGCCGACCCACTTCTGGATGGCCTCGCGCAGCATGAGCGACTGCGGCTCGAGCCAGCGGCCCTCGTACATGAGGCGGCCGAGACGGCGGCCCTGCTCGTGGTACGTCGCGAGGGTGTCCTCGTTGAGGATGCCGTTGACGAGCCGCTCGTAGGCGGTGAAGAGCAGCGCCATGCCCGGCGCCTCGTAGATGCCGCGCGACTTCGCCTCGATGATGCGGTTCTCGATCTGGTCGCTCATGCCGAGGCCGTGCCGGCCGCCGATGCGGTTCGCCTCGAACACGAGCGCCACCGGGTCGCTGTACTCGACGCCGTTGAGGGCGACCGGGCGTCCGGCGTCGAACGTCACCGTGACGTCCTCCGTCTCGATCTGCACGGACGGGTCCCAGAACCGCACGCCCATGATGGGGTCGACGGTCTCGAGCGACACGTCGAGCTCTTCGAGGGTCTTGGCCTCGTGCGTCGCCCCCCAGATGTTGGCGTCGGTCGAGTACGCCTTCTCCGCCGAGTCGCGGTAGGGGTAGCCGTGCGCGACGAGCCACTCGCTCATCTCGGTGCGGCCGCCCAGCTCCGACACGAACGTCGCGTCGAGCCACGGCTTGTAGATGCGCAGGCGGGGGTTCGCGAGCAGGCCGTAGCGGTAGAACCGCTCGATGTCGTTGCCCTTGTAGGTGGAGCCGTCGCCCCAGATGTCGACGCCGTCCTCCTTCATGGCGCGCACGAGCAGCGTACCCGTGACGGCGCGCCCGATGGGCGTCGTGTTGAAGTACGTGCGTCCGCCCGAGCGGATGTGGAACGCGCCGCACGCGAGGGCCGACAGCCCCTCCTCGACGAGCAGCGGCTTGCAGTCGATGAGGCGCGACGCCTCCGCGCCGTACTGCAGCGCGCGCCCGGGGATCGACTCGATGTCGTCCTCGTCGGGCTGGCCGAGGTCGCCCGTGTAGGTGTGCGGGACGGCGCCCTTGTCGCGCATCCACGCGACCGCGACGGAGGTGTCGAGACCCCCGGAGAAGGCGATGCCGACGCGCTCGCCGACGGGGAGGGATTCCAGGACCTTCGACATGGCCTCCAGTCTAGAGGCGCGCAGGGGTCCGCCCGATCCGGGGGCGCCGCGACGTCCGCGGTCAGCTGCGCGCCCGCAGTCGCGACACCCCGACGACGCCCGAGCCGACGAGGGCCATGGCGACGGCGATGCCGATGATGTACAGCGCGACGCCGCCGTAGCCGCCCTGCAGGTGCGGATCGAGGAAGGGATACGGATACCACCACGGGTTGCCCGTCCCGGGGCTCGTGATGGCGTTCGCGCGGAGCAGGGTGTACACCGCCCAGACGACGGGGAACGACACGATGGCCCACACGGCCGTCCAGGGGAGCGCCCGGCGACGAGGGGCGAGCAGCACGTCGGCGAGAAGGAACAGCGGCCCGACGACGTGCAGCACCTCGTTCGACCAGGGGACGACCGACGCCGTGCTCTCGATGCCGCGCAGCAGCGTGTTGTAGACGATGCCCGTGATGATCATGTAGGTGGACACGCAGGCGAGCAGGACATCCCGCACGCGCGTCTCCCGACCGCGCCAGAACGCCACCGCCGACAGCAGGAGCACGACCGCACTGGAGATGTTGGAGTCGATCGTGAAGAAGCTGAAGAAGTTCGCGACCACCGTGGGGAGGTGCGCCGCATACGGCTCGGTCGCCTCCTGCGCCTCGCGGTACGAGTCGGCGAACTGCGCCGCCACGGCGGCGAGCAGGAGGACGGCCGCCGCCACCCGGAGCACCTGCCATCCGCGGGCCCACGCTCCGGCCATCCGAGCGGGGGAGTCGTCAGCGAGCGCCGGTGCCGTCATGTCCGAGACGATACCGGCCCGCGCCGACGTCCCGCCGCCATCCGCCGGCGCCCGCCTCACCCGCGGGGCGGCGCCGCCCGCCGGAACTCCGGCGAGAACGACACCGCGAACGCGACGGCCGACGGCACGGCGCACGCGACGAGCGCGGCGCTCACGCTCGCGGCGGTGCCCGTCCCCGTCGCACCGAGCAGGATGCCCGTGGCGAGCGCGACGAGGTAGGTCGCGGCGAGCCGCTGGGTGAGCTGCAGGAACGACGCCGCGACGCCGTGCAGCCCCGGCGGCGCGAACGAGAGCGTCATGACCCGCAGCGGCGGCTCCACGATGCCGCCAGAGACGCCGAGGCCGACCTGCGCGGCCACGACGGCGGCGAACAGCGCGTCGTCGTCGAGCGACGGCGCCGTGCTCGCGAGCGCCGTGATGAGGGCGACCTGCAGGCCGAGGCCGAGCGGCACCGTCGCGCCGCCGAGCCGTGCCGCGATGCGCTGGCTGAAGAGCGACACGACGAGCCGCGCGACAGCTCCCGGGGCGAAGAAGAGCGCGATCGCGAGCGGCGAGAGGCCGGGGCGCTGCAGCAGGTGCACCGTCACGGCGGAGCCAGCGGCGAGCGTCGCGCCGAACCACGCCATGGCCACGACGTTGCCCTGCACGAAGCCCCGTGACCGCATGAGCGCGGGCGCGAAGAGCGGGAGGCGCCCGCGCCGGGCGTAGCGGCGCTCCCACACGACGAGGGCCGCGGCGGCCAGTCCGCATGCGGTCACGAGCACGAGGACGAGGGCGGGCGGCAGACCCGGCTCGACGATGGGCAGCGTCACGGCCGCGACGATCCCGCCGAGCAGCAGGATGGCCGGGAGATCGAGCGACACCGGTGTCGTCCTCGCCGGCCCGGGAGCGAGCCCGCGCCATCCGAGCACGAGCGCGACGAGGGCGAACGGCAGCGGGAGGGCGAGGACGACGCGCCAGGCGGCGCCCTCGGGGGCGGACCCCAGCGCGATCGCCGAGGCGACGGGCCCGGCGAGCCCCGCCAGCGCCCCCGCCGCGGTGTACGCCCCGAGCGCGCGCAGCCGCGCGGCGCCGACGAAGAGGTCCTGGATGGCGCCGAGTACCTGCGCGCTGATGACCCCTGCGCCCAGACCCTGGACGAGCCGTGCGACGATGAGCACGACGATGTCGCCCGCGGTCACGGCCAGCACGCCGCCGAGCGCGAAGGTGCCGAGGCCCACGGCGAACAGCCCGCGCCGGCCGTAGGCGTCACCCAGCCGGCCGCCGGGCACGAGCCCGAGGCCGAACGTCAGGGAGAACGAGGCGAGGAGCCACTGCACGCCCGCCGTGCCGCCGCCGAGCGTCGCTCCCACGGCGGGCACCGTGTAGGTGATCGCGGTCGCGTCGAACAGGGTGGCGAATCCCGCAGCCAGACATGCCCACAGTGCCGCCCGCGGAGACGGAGCGGGGCGGGCGGGACGGGGCACGGTGCCGACAGTAGGGACGGCGGGCGCCCGCCGTCCGTCCCGTGTCCTGCCGCGACCGCGTGTGACGGCGTGCGACGGGGCGCCGGCGTCCTGCTTCGCCCGCGGCATACCCTCGCGGTGGACCGGACGGCCCCTCGCGGTGGATCGGACGGCCGGACGAGAGGAGAACCCGTGACGACCCTGCTGGAGGACGAGGCCCTGGAGTTCGCGCGCGGGCTCATCCGCATCGAGAGCGTCAACACCGGCGTCGCGGCGGAGATCGGCGACGGCGAGACGCGGGCCGCGCGGTACGTGCAGGAGCGACTCGCCGAGGTCGGGATCCCCTCGGAGCTCGTCGAGGCGCGACCGGGCCGCGGCTCGGTCGTCGCGCGGCTGCGCGGCAGCGACCCGTCGGCGGGTGCGCTTCTCGTGCACGCGCACCTCGACGTCGTGCCGGTCGATGAGGCCGACTGGAGCCACCCGCCGTTCGGGGCCGAGATCCACGACGGCTACCTGTACGGGCGCGGCGCGGTCGACATGAAGAACTACGCCGGCACCATCCTGGCCGTCGCACGGCACTACGCGCGCGAGGGGATCGTTCCGCGACGCGACATCGTGCTCGCGTTCCTCGCCGACGAGGAGACCGGCGGCGTGTGGGGCGCCAGCTGGCTCGTCGACAACCGGCCCGACCTTTTCCAGGGTGTCACCGAGGCGCTCAGCGAGGTGGGCGGGTTCTCCGTGCCGCTCACGGGACGCGACGACAGGCGCGCGTACCTCGTCGCGACCGCCGAGAAGGGCGTCGCCTGGGCGACCCTGACGGCGAGGGGCCATGCCGCGCACGGCTCGCGGCCGACCGACGACAACGCCGTGGTGCGCCTCGCGCAGGCGGTCGCCGAGATCGGCGGGCACCGCTTCCCCGTGCACCGCACGGCCGCGCTGCAGCGGTTCCTCGACGTCTTCGGAGAGGCGCGCGGGCTGGCGTTCTCCGACGAGACGCTCGCGGACGACATCGCGAGCCTCGGCTTCATCTCCTCGCTCGTCGACGCATCGACCCGCAACACCGTCACCCCGACCGTGCTGGGAGGCGGGCACAAGACGAACGTCATCCCCGCCGAGGCCTTCACGCGCGTCGACATCCGCATCCTGCCCGGTCAGGACGAGGCGGTCCGACAGCATCTGCGCGACGTCGCGGGCGACGACGTGGCCATCCGCGAAGGGCGCTGGTGGTCGGCGACGGAGGCGTCGGTCGATGCGCCGATCATCGACGTCTTCCAGGAGGCCATCACGGCCTTCGACCCCGACGGCGTCGTCGTGCCGTACCTGCTGCAGGCGTCGACCGACAACAAGCACTTCGCCCGCCTCGGCATCAGCGGCTACGGGTTCGTGCCTCTGCGCGTCGCTCCCGACTTCGACGTGTTCGGCCAGTTCCACGCCGCCGACGAGCGCATCGCCGTCGACGCGCTGCACTTCTCCGCCCGGGTGACGGAGCAGATCCTCCGCACGGCCTGAGGGGCCGCCGCGGCGGCGCCCGGGTCAGGCGTACCGGTCGGCGATGTGTCCGAGGTCGTTGGCCCGCAGCCAGTCGGCGTCGTACTCGCGCGCCAGGTAGTCGCGACCGCTGTCGGCCGAGAACACGACGAACACGGAGCCTGCGGGCGCGCTCGCCGCGGCGTCGAGGGCGACGCGCAGGCTCAGCACCGAGCTCAGCCCGAGGACGAGTCCCTCGGTGCGCGCGACGTGCCATCCGAAGTCGATCACGTCGGCCTTCTTGCGCGCCTCGAAGCGGTCGAGCACGTCGCCGTCGACGTTCGCCGTCCAGTCCTTCTCGAGATCCTTCTCGCCCGCCACGTAGCGCGCCAGGTTGTTCTCGCCCTTGCCGTTGGGCGTCTCGGCGAACGCCGTCCCGATCACCTGGATGGCCGGGTTCCGGCCCTTGAGGTACCGTCCCGTCCCGCTCGCCGTCCCTCCCGTCGCGAGCGCCGCGACGAAGTGCGTGACACGGCCATCCGTCTGGTGCCAGATCTCCGGCCCCGTCGACAGCACGTGCGCGGCCGGGTTCGGCGACGTGGACTCCTGTCGCGCCCACCACGTGCTCGGATCCTCGTCTTCGTAGCGCTGCGCGATGACCGCCCAGTGCTCGGGGTCGTCGCGCTCGACGTCGGGCCGTCCGGGGATGATGTCGACGCCCAGGAGCTTCAGCAGCGCGACCTTCTGCGGGGCGATGTCGGGCCCGACGACCGCCGTCACGGGGTGGCCCGTCGCGATGCCGGCGAGGGCGTAGCCGATCGCGGTGTTGCCGGCGCCGAAGTCGATGATGCGGGCGCCCGGCTTCAGATCGCCCGCGGCGATCGCCTCGCGCACGATGTTGACGCCGATGCGGTCCTTCGACGACCCGCCCAGGTTGTGGTGGTCGAGCTTGACCCACACCTCCGCGTCGAGACCCTCCGTCAGCACGTTCACGCGCACGAGCGGCGTCGCGCCGACCAGGCCGAAGGCGTCGTCGACGACGCGGGCGAGCGCGGGATCGGGGAAGGCGTGCGACAGGCGATCAGCGGTCATGCGGGAACGCTACGCCTCCGCCGCCCGCCCCGGCAGGGCCATCCGTCATCTCGGGAAACCGAGCCGGCCCGAGCCTCAGCCGGCGAAGGCCTCGCCGAGGGCCGGCGCGTGCGCGAACAGCGCGGGGGAGCCCCCCGTATGCAGGAACAGCACGTCGTCGTCCTCGCCGTAGGCGCCGGAGCGCACTCCGGCGATGAGCGCGGCGGCCGCCTTGCCCGTGTAGACCGGGTCGAGGAGGATGCCCTCGGTCCGCGCGAACAGGCGGATGGCCTCCACGCCGCCCTCCGTGAGCGCGCCGTACGCGGCGCCGACGTGCGCGCCGTCGACCCACGCTGCATCGGCCGGCCCGCGCCCGAAGAAGGCGAGCGTGCCGGCCGAGATCGTGTCGACGGCCTCGGCGAGCTCCGCGACATCCGGCGAGACGGCGACGCCGTGGATGCGCGCGTCGCCTCCCAGGAGCGCCTGCGCGGCGACGAGCCCCGCCTGCGTGCCGGCGCTGCCGGTCGCCACGACGACCTCGGTGAACCGCTGCTCCGACGCGGAGATCTCGGCGTACGACTCGAGGTAGCCGAGGGCGCCGACGGGCGTCGACCCGCCGCTCGGGATCAGGTACGGGCGCAGCCCGTCTGCCCGAAGCTGCGCGACGACGGCATCGGCAGCTGCGCGCTCGGGGTGCGGGTCGTCCGGCGTCTCCTCGACGAGCACGACCTGCGCGCCGAGGATGCGGTCGAGCAGCACGTTGCCCGACCCCGTGTACTCGGGCGTCGACCCCGGCGGCACCCGCAGCACGAGCACCGCCTCGAGCCCGGCCTTCGCGGCGGCCGCCGCGGTCTGCCGTGCATGGTTGGACTGCGCGGCCCCCACCGTCACGAGCACGTCGGCCCGCTGCGCACGCGCGTCGGCGAGCAGGTACTCGAGCTTGCGCGCCTTGTTGCCGCCGAGGGCGAGCCCCGTCAGGTCGTCGCGCTTGACCCACAGTCGCGGCCCGCCGCCCAGCTCCGCGCGCAGCCGGTCGAGCGGCTGCAGCGGGGTCGGCGCCGTCACGAGATCCTCGCGCAGCGTGCGCAGATCGCGCACGGCCGGGTCGACGGCGTCGAGGAAGAGCGGGTCGAGCAGCGCGTCTGCGGACATGCCGTCAGCCTAGAGGCAGGCGGTACACCGCGAGCATGCCGCCGCGCGACGACGGGATGGTCTCGCGCTCCGGCACGCGCACGAAGCCGAGCCGCCGGTAGAGCCGCTGCGACCTCTCGTTCCAGGGCCCGGTGTCGAGCACGAGCGCGGGAGCGCCCCACTCGCGTGCACGCGCGATCGCGACGCGCATGAGGGCGTCGCCGACGCCGTGCCGCCGCGCCTCGGGCAGCACGGCCAGCAGCCGCAGCTCGGCTTCGCCGTCGCGCGACTGGCGGGCGAGCGGCGAGTCGGCCCTCAGCAGGCTTGCCGTGCCGACGATGCGCCGATCCGGCGTCGCCGCGACGAGAAGCTCGCCGGCGTCGGCGCGCGCGCTCGCATCGCGCAGGAGCCGCAGGCGCGCGGCATCGGGCTGCGGGGAGCCCGGCTCGCCGTGCCCGAACCCCCGGTAGGTCACCTCGCCCACCTCGGCGAACTCCGACGGGCGGGCCGTGCGGATGGCGAAGGCGAGGGAGGGGCGCTCGTCGACCGTGGTCATCCCGCCGAGGATAGGCCGCCGGTCGCCGCCGCGGTCCGCGGGCATCGCGCATCGTCACACGCCGTCGCACGCGGTAACACGGGACGGATGGCCGCGCCGGCGTTCCTAGATTCGGGGGAGCCGTCCCGCGCGGGGCGGGGGAGAGGATCCGACATGACGCATGCGCCCTTCGCGGTGGCCGTCGAGCTCGACGGCGGGGGAGCCCATCCTGCCGCCGCATCGGCGTTCGACCGCGTGACCGAGCCGTGGCTCGAGCCGCGCCGCGTGGCCGAGGTCGTCTCGCGCGCCGAGCGGTTCGGCTTCACGGCCGCGACGTTCCAGGACGCGCCCCTCGGGCCGTCCGCGCGTCTCGACGCCGTGCAACGCGCCGCGTTCGCCGCGCCGCTCACGAGCGGCATCGGCCTGCTGCCCGTCGTGTCGACCGCGTACTCCGAGCCCTTCCACGTCGCCACGCAGCTCGCGAGCCTCGACTGGGCGTCGTCGGGTCGCGCCGGCTGGATCGTGCGCGCCGACGCCCCCGCCGACGAGGCCGCCGCCTACGGCCGCCCTCCGCTCGACGACGCGTCGGCCGCCCGCGAGGCCGCCGACGCCGTCGAGGTGGCGCGTCGGCTGTGGGACTCGTGGCAGGACGACGCCGTCATCCGCGACGTCGCGACCGGTCGCTACCTCGACGCCGACCGGCTCCACTACGCCGACTTCGTCGGAGAGAGCTACGCCGTCAAGGGGCCGTCGATCGTGCCGCGGCCCCCGCAGGGCCAGCTCGTCGTGGCATCGGATCGCGTCGCCGACGCCGAGATCGCCCTCGTCTCCGCACGCGACGAGGGCGCCGTCGTCGCGCGCGCCGCCGAGTTGCGCGCCGCGGGAGGAGCACGCGTCGTCGTCGAGCTCGACGTCGTCCTCGACGCCCGCGGCGTCTCGGCGGAGCGCCGCCTCGACGCTCTCGGGGCCTGGCCCGATGGCGGCTCCGCGGGCGGGGATCGGCTGCGCTGGACGGGAGACGCGGACGGCCTGGCGGCCCTCATCGCGCGCCTGGCGGAGGTCTCCGACGGCGTGCGCCTGCACCCCGCCGTGCTCGACGTCGACCTCGAGGAGCTCGGCCGGCTCGTGCTCCCCGCGCTCCGTCGCACCATCGGCTTCCGCTCGCCCGTCGCCGGAGCGACGCTGCGCGAGACGCTCCGGCTCGCAAAGCCCGCGAACCGCTTCGAGAGGACCGCCGCATGACCACCCAGCCGGCCCGTACCATCCAGTTCGGCGTCTTCTTCCAGGGCGTCAACTTCGGCACCATCTGGTCGAGCGCGCAGAGCGGCTCGCAGCACGACTTCGAGTCGTTCCGCCGGATCGCCCAGACCGCGGAGCGCGGCCTCTTCTCGGCGTTCTTCCTCGGGGAGGGGCTGCGCCTGCGCGAGCACCTCGGCCGCGTGCACGAGCTCGACGTCGCCGGACGGCCCGACGCGCAGACGCAGCTCGCGGCGCTCGCCGCCGTGACCGAGCGCATCGGGCTCGTCGCGACGCAGAACGCGACGTACAACGACCCGCACGACCTCGCCCGCAGGCTCGCCTCGCTCGACCTGCTGAGCGACGGCCGCGCCGGATGGAACGTCGTGACGACCGACAACGCGTGGACGGGCGCGAACTTCCGCCGCGGCGGCTGGCTCGACCACGCCGACCGGTACCGCCGTGCCGCCGAGTTCGTCACGGCGGCCAAGCGCCTCTGGGCGGCGGAGCCGGGCGAGCACGTCGAGGCGCCGGACGACCTCATCCCGTTCGCGACGACCTCGACCCTGCCGCGCAGCCGACAGCAGCGGCCCGTCGTCTTCCAAGCCGGAGACTCCGACACGGGCAGGGAGTTCGCCGCGCAGCACGCCGACGTCATCTTCTCCGCCCACGGCAAGCTCGACGACGCGATCGCGTTCGCGTCCGATGTGCGCCGGCGCCTGCCCGCCTACGGTCGCGGAGTCGACGAGCTGAAGTTCTTCCCCGGCCAGGAGTTCATCCTCGCCGAGACCGACGCCGAGGCGCGCGAGAAGGCCGACTGGGTCACGCACGCGCAGGTGTCGCCGCAGACCGCGCTGGCGTACCTCGAGCAGGTGTGGGGGCGGAGCCTGTCGGAGTACGACCCCGACGGCCCGCTGCCCGACGTCGACCCCGTGCAGGACGAGGCCGACGGCACGCGCGGGTCGATGTTCTCGGGCCTGCGCGCGAAGCAGACGGCGGATCAGTGGCGCGCGCTCGCCGCCGAGAAGGGGCTGTCGATCCGCGAGTTCGTCATCGCGCAGACGACGCGGCGCTCGATCGTCGGCGGGTACGGCTCAGTCGCTGACCTGCTCGTCCGCTACGTCGAATCCGGCGCCGTCGACGGCTTCAACGTCTCGCCGTACCTCGTGCCGACGGGACTCGACGACATCGTCGACGGCCTCATCCCCGAGCTGCAGGAGCGCGGCGTCTACCCGACGGAGTACGCCGGGACGACGCTGCGCGAGAACCTCGGACTCCCCGCCGTGCGCGAACCGGAGGCCGTGCGGGCGTAGGAGAGGCGGCGGGCGCAGAGGAGGCGGCGGGCGCAGGTGGCGTGGTGTCTGCGTCCCCTCTTCGCCCAACGGATATCCGCTTACGGGGGAACCGCTTCCCGCCGCGTGATCGCGTGTGCTCTCGGCAAATGGATGTGCGTTCGGCGAGGTGGCGCGGGCGGGGGATCGTCGGCGTCGCTGGCCCGTCCGGGACCGCCCGGTCGTTGCGGGACTTCGCCGAGCGTCCGGCATAGCCGGCGCACAGCATTCTGCGGTCGAGCGGGCAGGATGCCTGCAGGTTGCTCCTATGGCGGGCAAGGGCTGCGCAGGGGAGCGGGCGGTTCTCTGGAGTCCTGGATGCACAGGGCATCCGGGGAGGAGGCCATCATGGAAGCGATCCTGCAGGCGCTGGTCGCGCTGCCGCTCATCGCCGTCGTCGCGGCGCTCGCGCTGGAGCCGCTCGTCGGTGATCCGGCCTGAGGGGGTCTCGAACCCGCTCCCCGCCCGGCCGGTGTCGCGCCCGCTCCGCGCCGCACCGGCCGGGCTGTCCGCACCGGCCGGGCTGTCCGCACCGGCCGGGCTATCCGCGTCGGCCGGGCCATCCGCACCCGCCGGGCTATCCGCGCAGCCACGGCCATCCGAAAGCGCACCGTCCGATGCGCACGGGGCCACGCGAAGCGCGCCGAAGTCAGGCGCACGGGTCGGAACTCACGTGGCGACCAGTTCATCGACGAGACGGTCTCAACTGCCGGCGTCAACCCGACCCCCTCCTTCTCCGCCAACGGACATCCGTTGGTGAGGGAACCGCTTTCTGCGGCGCGATCGGATGTCCGCGGCGCAAACGGATATCCGTTGGACGAGAGAGCGCGGCGGGAACGCGGCGGCGCGAGCCGAGCCACGCGGCGGCGCGAGCCGAGCCACGGGGCGGCGGGGTCAGGCCCCGCGGCGGGGTCAGGCGGCGGGGCGGGGGTTCTGCGGCGAGCCGGGCTGCTCGCGCCCGTCCGACACCCACAGCGGATCGAATGAGCGGTGCGCCGTGATGCGCGCGGCGATGCCGTCGAGCCGGGCGACGATCTCCCGATCGAGCGCCACGCCGATCGCGGCGAGGTTCTCGTCGACGCGCGAGGCGTACCGCGTGCCGGGGATCGGGACGACGGGCAGACCCAGCGTCTCGCCCTTGTCGTAGAGCCAGGCCAGTGACAGCTGCGCGGCGGTCAGCCCCGCATCGGCCGCGATCGCGAGCACCTCGGCGAGCACGGGAGCGTTCGCCACGAGCGCCTCGGGAGCGAAGCGCGGGAACTTCGGCCGGCCGTCGCCGGCGCCCAGTGCCGCCGCATCGAAGGCGCCCGTGAGCCACTGCCTGCTGAGGGGCGAGTACGGCACGAAGCCCACGCCGAGCTCGCGCGCGGCCGGCACGACGTGCGCTTCGACGTCGCGGCTGACGATGCTCCACTCGCTCTGCACGGCGGCGATCGGGTGCACGGCCGCCGCACGGCGCAGCTCGTCGCCCGTCGGCTCCGACAACCCGATGTGCCGGACCTTGCCCTCCTGGACGAGCTCCGCGAGCGCGCCGACGGTGTCCTCGATCGGAACGGCCGGATCGACGCGGTGCTGGTAGTAGAGGTCGACGTGGTCGGTGCCGAGGCGGCCGAGACTGAGCTCAATCTGCTCGCGGATGTGCGCCCGGTCGCCGCGCACCGACCGCTCGCCGATGCGCCCTCCCGGCACGATGCCGAACTTCGTCGCGAGCTGCACGTCGTCGCGCCGCGTCGCCAGCAGACGCGAGATGATGCGCTCGCTGCGACCCTCGCCGTAGATGTTCGCGGTATCGATGAACGTCGCGCCGGCGTCGACCGCGTGCGTCAGCGTGCGCAGCGCCTCGTCGTCGGAGATCGGTCCGTAGACGTCGGTGAGCGACATGCCGCCGTACCCCTGCGCGGGCACGCGGAAGCCGTCTCCGAGGTGGACGAGGTCGGGGGTCTGCAGCGTCTCGGTCACGAGGACCGAGACTATCCGCCGCGGCCGTGCGTGTTACGCCCCGTATCGATTCGTTGCCGCGTGTTGTGCAGGGCCGCGCGGACGCCGCGCACCTCGCCTACGGTCCTGGAAGCGGCGACCGGCGTCGTCGCCTCCACCCGATCCGAGGAGCCCCATGACCGACACCGTCACGCGCCGCGCCGGCGCCGCGCCCGCGCCGGATGCCCCGGCGCGCGAGCGCATCGACGTCGCGAGCGCGAGGGTCGTGCCCACGCGCCACTGGTGGCGCTGGACGATCGGCGCCGTCATCGTCTTCGTCGTGGCCCAGTTCGCGTGGTCGCTCGTCACGAACGAGAACTACGAGTGGGATGTCTTCGCCCACTACTTCTTCTCGGAGCCGGTGCTGCGCGGCATCGTCATCACCCTGTGGCTCACCCTGCTGTCGACCGTCATCGGGTTCACGCTCGGCACGCTGCTGGCGCTCGCCCGTCTCTCGAAGTCACCGCTGCTCAACTCTGCGGCATGGTCGTACGTCTGGTTCTTCCGCTCGGTGCCGCTCGTCGTCCAGCTCGTCGTCTGGTACAACCTCGGGTACCTCTACCCGACGCTCGGGCTCGGATGGCCGTTCACCGACGACTTCTGGATCGTCGAGTTCTCGACGACGACGCTCATCAGCCAGTGGGCCGCAGCCATCCTGGGGCTCGGACTGCACCAGGCCGCCTACTCGGCCGAGATCATCCGCGCCGGCCTGCTCTCCGTCGACCAGGGCCAGCTCGAGGCGGCCCATGCGCTCGGCATCCCCGCGCGCCGCCGGCTGTTCCGCATCATCCTGCCGCAGGCGATGCGCTCCATCGTCCCCAACGCGACGAACGAGGTCATCGGCCTCGTCAAGGGCGCCTCGGTCGTGTTCGTCATCGCCCTGCCCGAGCTCTTCTACGCCGTGCAGGTCATCTACAACCGCAACAGCCGCGTGATCCCCCTGCTGCTCGTCGCCGTGGTCTGGTACACGATCATCACGACGCTGCTGAGCATCGCGCAGTTCTACATCGAGCGCCACTACGCGAGAGGCGCCGTGCGCACGCTGCCTCCGACGCCGTTGCAGCGGGCACGGCACTGGGTCAGGACGCAGTGGGCGCGGCTCGGCGACGACGCCACACCCCCGCCCTCGCTCGCGGGAGCCGACGCTCCGCCGCTGCCGAGCGCGCAGCGCTCGAACGGGAACGACGCGCAGGACGGAGGGGCACGATGACCGCCACGCAGGAGGCCACCCGCGGTCTCGTCGAGATCCACGACGTCCACAAGAGCTACGGCGGACACGAGGTGCTGCGCGGCATCGACCTCACCATCCAGCCGGGCGAGGTCGTCGCGGTCCTCGGCCCCAGCGGTTCGGGCAAGTCGACGCTGCTGCGCACGATCAACCACCTCGAGTCGATCGACCGCGGCTCCGTGACGGTGGACGGACAGCTCATCGGGTACGAGCTGCGCGGCGGGCGCCTCCACGAGCTGCGTGAGCGCGAGATCCTCCGGCGCCGTACGCAGATCGGCATCGTCTTCCAGAACTTCAACCTCTTCCCGCACCTCACGGCGCTGGAGAACGTGACGGAGGCGCCGATCGCGACGGGCGCGCTGTCGAAGGACGACGCGCGCGAGCTCGCGCTGGGGCTGCTCGCCCGTGTGGGCCTCGCCGAGAAGGCCGATCAGTACCCGCGGCAGCTCTCGGGCGGCCAGCAGCAGCGCGTCGCCATCGCGCGCGCCCTCGCGCTGAAGCCGAAGGTGATCCTCTTCGACGAGCCGACCAGCGCGCTCGACCCCGAGCTCGTGGGCGAGGTGCTCGACGTCATCCGCGATCTCGCCCAGCTCGGCACGACCCTCGTGATCGTCACGCACGAGATCGGCTTCGCCCGCGAGGTTGCCGACCGCGTCGTCTTCGTCGACGGCGGCGTGATCGTCGAGCAGGGCCCTCCGTCGCAGGTGCTCGTCGCCCCGGAGCACCCCCGCACCCGCGAGTTCCTCGCCAAGGTGCTGGGCTGACCGACCCGAACCCGAATACCCGAACCAGAGAGAACCACCGCATCATGGCCATCAGCAAGAAGCAGGGCATCGCGATCGGCGCCGCCGTCGCTGCCGTCGTCGTCGTCGCAGGCGGCATCACCGCGGCCGTCCTCCTCAACCAGGACGACGACGCCGCAGAGGCGGCAGCGGCCGAGGAGACGACCGAGGCGAACGTCACGACCGACGAGATCGAATGGGTGCGTCTCGACGAGCCCGTCGAAGAGGCCGTCGCCGCCCTCGAGGCGAGCGGCTTCGAGCCGGTGGAGGACGGCAAGCTCACGGTCGCCCACTCGTCGTACCTGCCGCCCCTCGGCTACATCCCCGAGGGCGAGACCCTCCCGGCCGGCACCGAGCCCAACATCGGCGCCCTCATCGCCGACGCCCTCGGACTCGAGTACAACCCCGTCGAGGTCGCATGGGCGGACTGGCCGCTCGGCATCCAGTCGGGCAAGTACGACCTCATCACCTCGAACGTGACGGTCACCGAGGAGCGCAAGGAGCTCTACGACTTCGCGTCGTACCGCGTCGACCTCCTCGGTTTCGCCGTGCAGGCCGACAGCGAGATCGACTCCATCGAGGAGGCGGCCGACGTCTCCGGCCTGAAGATCCAGGTCGGCTCCGGCACCAACCAGGAGCAGGTGCTCCTCGCCTGGAACGAGGAGCTCGAGGCGGCGGGCGAGGAGCCGGCGGAGCTCGTCTACTACGACGACAACGCCGCGGCGACGCTCGCGCTGCAGTCGGGCCGCATCGACGCGACCTTCGGCCCGAACGCGACGGCGGCGTGGTCGGCCGCCGAGACGGGCGACACGAAGATCGTCGGCCTCATCCCCGGCGGATGGCCGCTCACGGCCAACATCGCGGCGGCCACCGCGAAGGACAACGGCCTGATCGAGCCCGTGCAGATCGCGCTCCAGGCCATCATCGACGGCGGCGAGTACGCCGAGGTGCTCGACTTCTGGGGCCTCGAGTCCGAGGCCGTGACGGAGAGCGTCGTCAACCCCGAGGGCCTGCCCAAGTCCTGATCCGCCCCGATCCGCCCGCGCCCCGCACGGCGCGGGCGGATCTCCGCCCGTCTGCGAGGAGACCCATGCCCGCGCGCGTCCCCCTCTCCATCCTCGAGCTGTCGGCGTTCGGCTCCGGCCGGACGCCGGCCGACGGGCTGCGAGCGAGCATCGACCTCGCCCGACGCGCCGAGCAGCTGGGATACTCCCGCTTCTGGCTCGCCGAGCACCACCTGAACCCCGGCATCTCGGGAGCGGCCCCGCACGTGCTGCTCGCCCTCATCGCGCAGGCGACCGAGTCCATCCGCATCGGCACGGCCGCGACGATCATCGGGAACTACGCCCCGCTGCAGGTCGTCGAGGCCGCCGGCGTCGTGTCCGCGCTGCACCCTGGACGCGTCGACCTCGGCATCGGGCGCTCCGGCTCGGGGCGGACCCCGCCCGAGGGGCCGGCTCCCGTCGCGCGCACGGTCGACGGACTCCTGCTGCCCGTGCCGTGGCCCTTCCCCGTCGACTCCGACCGGTTCGTCGCGCAGGCGCGACTGCTCCGGCGCACGGCGGGCGACGCCGACCGCTTCGAGCACGACGTCCACGACGTGCTCGCCCTCATCGCGGGCGACTACCGCGCGCCAGAGGGCGTGCCGGTGCATGCGACCCCCGCCGAGGGCCAGGACATCGACGTCTGGATCCACGGCACGAGCGCAGGGCCCAGCGCGCGGCTCGCCGGCGAGCTCGGCCTGCCGTTCGGCGCGAGCTACCACGTCGCGCCGGGGACCGTGCTCGACGCCGTCGAGGAGTACCGCCGCGCCTTCCGCCCCGGACGCCGAGCGACCCCGTACGTCACGGTCTCGGTCGACGTCGTCGTGGCCGAGACCGACGACGAGGCCCGCCGCCTCGCGGGCGGTTACGGTCGATGGGTGCACAGCATCCGCGCCGGGCTCGGCGCCGTCCCGTTCCCCGCGCCCGACGAGGCCCTGAGCCATCCGCTCACCGCCGACGAGCAGCGCATCGTGCAGGATCGCCTCGACACGCAGTTCACCGGGTCGCCGGCGACCGTGGCGGAGCGCCTCGAGACGCTGCAGCGCGTCACGGGCGCCGACGAGCTGCTCGTCACGACCCTCACGCACGATCCCGCCGACCGCATCCGCTCGTTCGAGCTGCTCGCCGAGGTCTGGGGGCTGGATGGCGCGGGGCGCGTCGTCGAGACCGCGGGAGCGCGCGCATGAGCGCCGTCGAGACGGTCGCGCCCCGGCCCTCGCAGCGGGGCTTCGCCATCCGCCTCGTGCGCGACGAGGAGCACGAGGAGACCGGCAGGGTCACGGCGCTCGCCTACCGCGAGAGCTACGGGTTCATCTCGGATGCCTACGAGGCATCGCTGCGCGACGTCGCGGGGCGCACGGCGCTGGGCGAGGTGTGGGTGGCCGTCGACGACGACGGCGCGATCCTCGGCAGCGTGTGGGTCGCGCGCCCGAACCGGCGGCTCGCCGAGGTGGCGGAGCCCGGCGAGACCGACTTCCGCCAGCTCGCCGTCGCGCCGTCCGCCCGCGGGAGGGGCGTCGGCGCCGCGCTCACGCGGCATGTCATCGAGCTCGCGCGACGACGCGGATCGCATCGCGTCGTCATGAACAGCGGCGGCTACATGACCGGCGCGCATCGCCTCTACGAGAAGCTCGGATTCCGTCGGCTCTCCGAGCGCGAGGGGCTCAAGGAGGTCGAGCCCGGGCGCTTCGTCGAGCTGCTCGCGTTCGGCTACGACCTCGGAGAGCCGGCAGCGGCCATCCCTCGGTCGGTGTCCGTGGAACGAACGACCTGGGACGACCCCCGTGCCGTGGCTCTGCGTGCCGAGATGGACGAGGAGATCGGCCCGCGGTACGCCGATCGCTGGCCGGCCGACGATCCGGAGGCTCTCGCGCGCTCGCAGCGCACGTTCTCGGTCGACCCCGCCGACATCGTCGCGGTCGTCCTCGCCGTCGACGCGGACGGCCGTGCGGTCGGTCATGCGGCGCTGCGCGACCTCGCGCACGACGGCACGCGCGATCTCGAGGTGAAGCGCGTGTTCGTGCAGCAGTCGGGCCGCGGAACGGGCGCCTCGCGCGCGCTGCTCGCCGAGCTCGAGCGCATCGCCGTCGAACGCGGGGCGCCGCGGCTGATCCTGCAGACGGGCGATCGCCAGCACGACGCCGTCGCGCTCTACGAGAAGCTCGGCTACACGCCCATCCCGATCTACGAGCCCTACACCGAGCACCTGTTCTCGCGGACCTTCGAGAAGCGGGTCTGACGGACGGATCGCTCGCGCGAGTGGGCGGGCGCCCGGATCGGGCGCGGGAAAGCGGGCTTTTCCGCCCAGCGGATGGTGCAGAGGAGGTCAGCGTCGGGGCGGACGAGCCGCCATCGGGTGCGGGGGCGTCCGGTCACGTTCTGGTAACACGTTGTAAGAACGGCGCACTCGCTGACATATCCGTAGGGGGAGAAGGCCAAGAACCGCAGGGCCGTCCTCCGAAGGGGACAGTGCGCAGGGACTCAGCGCCGGCAGTATGTGGGTTGCCAAACCCATCGGTGCTCTTCCTCTCCTTCTGCACGGTGCACGCCTGGGATACCACGCCGAGAAGGACAACGCCATGACCATCACCCCTCCTACGCGAGCCCGGACCCGCGTCCTCCCGGGCGTCCTGCTCGCAATCGCCGCGGTCGCGCTCGCCGGATGCACGACAGCCCCCGCGCCGCCCACCGCCGCGTCGAGCGCGGATGAATCGGAGACTCCCTCCGTCACGATCTCGACGGACATCACCGACTACCTCGTCAGCATGTCGATGATCCACGCAGACGCGCCGGTGTTCGAGAGCTCGGACGAGCTCGCCGAGGTCTCGCAGATCGGCGCCATCGGCCACGTCACCGAGTTCGCCGACGGCCTCCTCTTCACAGAGGGAGACGCGTTCGAGTTCGAGCCCGTCATCGCCCGCCTCGAGAACATCGAGCTCCTGAGCGGAGAACTCCCCGCAGGGTTCGACGGGAGCCTCTACGTGGCGCTGCCCGGCTTCCCGTCCGCCGAAGAGTACGCGGCCTCGATCGCGCCCGGAACCCGCATGGTCGCTTACGGCAACGACCTGGCCGGCGAGACCACCACCGTGCGCGCAGGTGCTCCCGCCGACCAGGCGATCATCAACATCGCCCACCCCGCGGGGCTCGGCCTCGAGGTCCAGGGAGTTGACGCCACCTCAGGATCTGCCGTGCCAGAGATACCCGTTCTCGTCTTCCCCCTCGAATCCGCCGTCGCCCCGGACATGACCGCCGAAGACCTCGCTCCGGGCAACCCGCTTCCGAACTTCGACGACCTCGCGCGCGGCGACGGGGCGACCACCGAGTAACCACCGCTCCCCGGCGCATCACAACAAGGTCTGCCACAAACGGGGCCCACGCGAGAACCGCTCTCACGCGGGCGCCGTTCATGGCTGGTCCGGAACGAATCGCACGCCCGCGGCGGAAGCCCGGCTCCTCCCGTCCCGCACACGACGAAGCGGCCCGGAGTCTCCTCTCTCCGGGCCGCTTCGGGCGGTCAGCGCGCGAGCGCGGCGTCCGCCCTCCGGTTCCCCACCGGGTCGGCGTCCGTCCAGAGCGTCGTCGGCAGCCGGCGCCGCAGCACGGGCGCCACCTCCGTCGCGAAGCGCTCGAGGATCTCGAGCTGCCGCTCGAACGGGACGGTCGTGGGCAGGCTCACCGACTGCAGCGCGTGCCCGAGCCTGTCGTGGAAGCGGATGATCTTCTCGACCACCTGCTCGGCCGTGCCGACGAGCGCGGGGCCCTCGGCGACGGCATGCCGGATGTCGCGGAACGGCGTGTTGTTGCCCGGCACGTTCGTGGCCGCCACGATCGCGTCGTAGGTGGGGCCGTAGTCGCGCACGGCCTCCTCGGCCGTGTCGGCGATGAACAGCGCCCCCGCGCCCGCGGCCGTGTAGTCGAGACCCTCCGGATGGCCGTGACGCGCGTACTCGGCGCGGTAGTGGTCGACGAGCACGCCGTAGTTCTCGAGCGGCTGGATGGCATTGGCGCTGAAGAGCGGATCGCCGTGCCGCGCGGCGAGGGCGGCCGACGCGAGCGTCGTCGCCGAGCCGTGCCAGACGCGGGGCACGCCCGCGAACGGCCGCGGCTGCGTCGTGACCCCGACGAGCTCGCGCGTGAACGGCCCCGCCGGCCACGAGACGTCCTCGGACGACCACAGTGCGCGCAGCTGTGCGTACTTCTCCGCCAGCAGATCCCACTGGTCGTCGATGTCGAGCCCGAACAGCGGGTACTGCGCGACCTCGTTGCCCTTGCCGATCGTCAGCTCGAGCCGCCCGCCCGAGAGCTGGTCGATCGTCGCATAGTCCTCGGCGGCACGCACGGGGTCGAGGAGCGACAGCACCGTGACTCCCGTGTTGAGGCGGATGGTCGTGGTGCGCGCCGCGACGGCGGCCAGCAGGACGGAGGGCGACGACGACAGGAACGGGCCGGCGTGGCGCTCGCCGATCGCGACGGCGTCGAAGCCGAGCTCCTCGGCGCGTTCCGCCTGCCGGAGCGTCTGCTCCAGCCGCTCCGACGGGGGCACCTGGCGGCCCGTGATCGGGTCGGGGCGGTACGGGACGATGTCGAGCAGCTGGAACCTCACGCCGGCACCGCCACGGCGGCGTCCGCCCGCACGCGTGCGAGCGGCGTCTTCTCCCCGGCCTCGATGCCGACGGGGAGCCGGTTGCCCGCGGGCGGCAGCGGGCAGGTGGCGAAGTCGGTGTACGCGCACGGCAGGTTGACGGCGCGGTTGAAGTCGATGACGGTCGCGCCGTCCTCGTCGGGCGCGGGCACGGTCAGCGTGCGGTTCGCGGCGTACGTCGTGAGACCGCTCGTGGCATCCGTGAAGAGCGCCGTGAGCGTGCCGGGCGCGTGACCGGGGAACACCGTGAGCGAGAACGTCTCGCCCTGCAGGTCGAACTCGATCCGGCCGGGGGCGTCGTAGACGTGGAGCAGGCCGTCGACCGCCGATCCCACCTCGGTCGGCACGGGCGCGTCGAACGGGATGTAGCGCGCGGCGGCGCGCCACCGCGCGTTCGGCACGTACGTCGGCGTGCCCGCGTACGCGGAGAGGAAGGGATGGTCGGCGCGGCGTGGGCGGACGATGTCGAAGCCGCCGCGGCGGGCGACTTCGATCGCCCCCTCGACTTCGCCGTCCCGGAACGCGAGCGTGAGGCCGCCGCGCTCGGCGAGCGGCCCGAACGCGTGGCGTCCGGTGATCGTCTCGCCGCCGAGGCGCAGCTCCTCACCCGCGTCGAGCTCGACGACCGGGCCCTCGGGGCCCGTCGTCCAGCGCCCGGGGGCGTCCGGGAGGTCGACCGGCTCGGCCGAGAGCCAGTGCAAGCCGGTGATGGCGAGGAACCCGAGCGGGTCGGCGCGGCGCTCCTCGTGCGCGCGGTGCCATTCCTCCCAGTCGCGCCCGTACTGCGCGCGGTCGAGCGCGGCGTTCACTGCTGCGGTCATGGTGTCCTTCTCTCAGACGGCGGGGACGAGGCCGGCGTCGCGCGCGGGCACGGGCAGGCCGAGGTTGTCGCGGAGGGTCGAGCCCTCGTAGTCGGTGCGGAGCGATCCGCGCTCCTGGAGCAGCGGCACGACCTCGTCGACGAACTGGTCGATGCCGCCCGGGGTGACGTGCCCGCCGAGCACGACGCCGTCGGCTCCGTCCTGCTGCACGAACGCGTCGAGCTGGTCGGCGACCTGCGCTGCGGTGCCGATGAGGTCGCTGCGCCCGATGGTCTCGTGCGCCACCTGGCGGAACGTGAGACCGCGCTCCTCGGCCAGCGCGCGCCATCCGCGCACTGTCTCGAAGCGGTCCTGGTACGTGAACGCGCGCCCCTGGATGATGGGCGCCGCGTCGGGGTCCGGCTCGATGTCGGGCAGCGGGCCGTCGAGGTCGTAGCCCGACAGGTCGAGGTTCCACAGCTGCTCGAAGCGCACGCGGATGGCCTTGTCCGAGAGCTGCTGCTCGAGGACCCACTGCGCCTTGTCGCGCGCCTCCGCCTCGGTGTCGCCGATGACGTACCCGACGCTCGGGAGGATCTTGAGGCTGCCGGGGTCGCGCCCTGCGGCCGCCGCACGGGCCTTCACGTCGGTGTAGAACGCCTGCGCCTCGACGAGGCGGTGGTAGGGGGAGAAGATGACGTCGGCGTTGGCGGCGGCGAAGTCGCGTCCCTGCGGCGAGACCCCCGCCTGCATGATGACGGGCCGGCCCTGCGGGCTGCGCGGCACCGTGAACCGCCCGGAGATGTCGAACTGGCGGCCTTCCCGCCGGAAGGCTCCGGCCTCCGCGTCGGCGAGGAAGACCCCCGACTCCTTGTCGGCGGCGATGGCGTCGTCCGGCCAGGAGTCCCACAGCGCCCGCACGGCGTTCACGAACTCCTCCGCTCGCTCGTAGCGCTGCTCGCGCGGCAGGAAGCCGCCGCGCCGGAAGTTCGCGCCCGTGAACGCGTCGAAGCTCGTCACGACGTTCCACCCCGCGCGGCCGCCCGAGAGGTGGTCGAGCGACAGCAGCTGCCGGGCGAGCTCGTAGGGCTCGTTGAACGTGGCGTTGATCGTGCCGACGAGGCCGATGTGCTCGGTCACGGCCGCGAGGGCTGCGAGCACGGGCAGCGTGTCGGGCCGGCCAGCCACGTCGTGGTCGAACACGCGACCCGCGCGCTCGCGCAGGGCGAGCCCCTCGGCGAGGAAGAAGTAGTCGAAGCGGCCGCGCTCGGCGGTCTGCGCGACCTGCCGGAACGTCGAGAACGCGATCTGGCTGCCCGCGTCGGGGTGCTCCCAGAGGGTGTGCTCGTTGACGCCGCCCACGTACGCGGCGAGGATGATCTGCTTGCGTGGCATCGGATGCTCCTGTTCAGGCGGCCGTGGAACGGCTGCGCGCGTAGCGGTTCGGGACGTCGGTCGCGAGGCCCAGGTGCCCGCGCAGGGTCTCGGTCTCGTAGACATGGTGGAAGAGCCCGCGTCGCTGCAGCTCGGGGACGAGGTCGGCGGCGATGCGGGGGAGGTCGTCGGTCGTCACGGCGGGGCGCAGGCGCACGCCGTCGAAGCCGACGGCGGCGAGCTCCTCGATCGCGTCGGCGACGGCAGCCGCGGAGCCCGTGACGACCCGCGCGTCGGAGGCGAGCGGACGGCCGAGCGCGTCGAGCCGGGCGAGGCGGTCGGCCGCGCTCTCGTCGGCGCCGTCCAGCAGCACGACGAGGTCGGCGTGCACGTGCAACGGGGCGCCCGAGCGGCCGACGGCGCGCTCGGCGTCGCGCACCTCGGAGAGCACGGTCGCGGCGTCGTCGTGCGGGGTCGTGAACACGACGTCGGCGCCGGCCGCCGCGAACCGGTAGGCGACAGGGGCGTGCGCGAGCGCCGCGACGACGGGCTGTCCCTGCGGGGGCCTCGGCACGATGGCCGGCCCGCGCACCGAGAACCAGCGCCCCTCGAAGTCGATGCGGTGCACCTTCTCGGCGTCGAGGAAGCGGTCGGTCGCGACGTCGCGGATCTCGGCGTCGTCCTCCCAGCTGTCCCAGAGGCGCCGTGCGACCTCCACGGCGTCGGCGGCCTCGGCGAAGAGGTCGTCGATCGCGGCGGCCGTCGTCTCGTCGACGCGGTCGATGCCGACCTCGCGGCGGCCGACGTGGCCGGCCTCGTCGCGTCGGGGCGAGGTACGCGGCTGCCAGCCGGCGCGCCCCTCGCTCACGAAGTCGAGCGTGGCGATGGCCTTCGACACGTGGAACGGCTCGGTGTGCGTCACGGTCGCGACCGGCACGATACCGACGCGCGTCGTGACGGGGGCGATGCGGGAGGCGACCAGCACGGCGTCGAGGCGTCCGCGCACCTCGTCGGCGCGGCCATCCGGCTCGAACGGCAGGCTCGACTGGAGGGACAGGCTGTCGTCGATCGTGAGGTAGTCGAGCAGTGCCTCCTCGGCGAGCTGCGCCTGCTCGACCCAGTAGCCGGGCTCGAACAGCTCAGCGGGGCGGGCCGAGGGCTCGCGCCACGCGGAGGGGTGCCAGCCGGCGCCGTCGAGGGCGACCCCGAGGCGGATGCGTTGCGTCATGACGGTGCTCCTGTCCGGCGACGGGCGTCGCCGGGACCAGGCTCCCCCGTGCCGCAGGGGCCGGCGCCGGTGGCCGTCAAACGCGGTCACGCCCCTTCACACGCCGTAACGGCGGGAAGGGGCGCGACGGGTGCGGTCAGAGGACCTTGGAGAGGAAGTCCTGCAGTCGCGCGTTCTTCGGCGCCCCGAAGAGCTCGGCGGGCGGCGCGGACTCGACGACGACGCCGCCATCCATGAACACCGTGCGCGAGGAGACCTCGCGGGCGAAGCCCATCTCGTGCGTGACGAGCACCATGGTCATCCCGCCGGCCGCGAGATCGCGGATCACCTGCAGCACCTCGCCCACCATCTCGGGGTCGAGGGCGCTCGTCGCCTCGTCGAACAGCATGATCTCGGGGTCCATGGCGAGGGCGCGCGCGATCGCGACACGCTGCTTCTGGCCGCCCGAGAGCGAGGCCGGCTTCGCGTCGGCCTTCTCGGCGAGGCCGACGCGGTCGAGCAGCGCGAGCGCGCGCTCCTTCGCCTGCGCCTTCGTCATCCGCCCCAGCTCGACGGGCGCGAGCGTGATGTTCTCGAGCACCGTCATGTGAGGGAAGAGGTTGAAGTGCTGGAACACCATGCCGATGCGCTGGCGCACCTCGTCGAGCCTCACGCTGCGGTCGGTGAGGTCGACGCCGTCGACGATCACCTGGCCCGACGTCGGCTCCTCGAGCTTGTTGAGGCAGCGCAGCAGGGTCGACTTGCCCGACCCCGACGGGCCGATGACGGCGACGACCTCGCCCTCGCCGACGGCGAGGTCGATGCCCTTGAGCACCTCGTTGTGGCCGAACGACTTGTGCAGGTCGCGGACCTCGATCTTGCTCATGCGGTGAAGGTCCTCTCCAGGCGGTTCGCGAGCAGCGTCAGCAGCGTGATGACGACGAAGTAGATGACGGCGACGATCGTGAGCACCTGCGCCGACAGGTAGGTCGAGGCGATGATCTGACGCGACTGGAACGTCAGCTCCGCCAGGCCGATGACGCTGATGAGCGAGGTGTCCTTCAGCGTGATGATGCCCTGGTTGACGAACGACGGGATCATGATGCGGAAGGCCTGCGGCAGCACGACCTTGCGCATCGTCTTCCAGTGGCCGAGGCCGAGCGAGCGCGACGCCTCGGCCTGACCGGGGTCGACGGCCTGGATGCCGCCGCGGATGATCTCGGTCATGTACGCGCCCGTGTTGAGCGACAGCGTGATGGCGCCCGCGACGAACGGGTTGAACTGCAGGCCGGGGAAGAGCTGAGGGACGGCGAAGAACACGAAGAACGCCTGCACGAGGATGGGCGTGCCGCGGAAGACGTACACGTACGCCGTGGCGATCCACCGGAACAGGAAGAAGCGCGCCAGCCGGCCGAAGCCGAACACGATGCCGAGGACGAACGATGCGACGAGCGCGACGAGCGTCGAGAGGATCGTCAGCCACAGACCCTGCATGAGCGCGGGCCAGTACTCGATCGCGACGGAGACGATGTCGGCGGGGGCGGCCGCGGCGTCGTCGGCGCTCAGGTAGCGGTCGACGATCTCGTCGTACTCGCCGGAGGCCTGCAGGTTCGCGAGGCCCTCGTCGAACATCGCCAGCAGCTCGGCGTTCTCGCCCTTGTTGACGGCGAAGCCGTACTCGCCGCCCAGCTCGGGATCGCCCACGAGGCGGAAGCCCGACCCCTGCTGGATGCCGTAGGCGAGCACGGGGAAGTCCTCGAAGTACCCGACCGCCTGGTTCGCCTTGACGGCGTCGACCATGTCGGTCGTGTCGGAGTAGGGGGTGACGGTGAAGCCGTACTCGTCCTTGTTCTCCTCGGCGAAGGTCTGCCCCTGGGTGCCCGTCTTGACAGCGACGGTCTCGCCGTCGAGGTCGTCGAGCGACTGGATGGCGCTGTTCTCGAGCACGCCGAGCTGGATGCCCGAGGTGAAGTACGGATCGCTGAAGTCGAAGACCTCGCGGCGCTCGTCGGTGATCGACATGCCCGCGATGACCCCGTCGACCTGATCGGCCTGGAGGGCCTGCAGGGCCGCGTCGAAGCCGAGCTGGCGGATCTCGACCTGAACCCCTGGTCCTCCGCGATCGCACGGAGCAGGTCCATGTCGATGCCGACGAGGTCGCCGTCGGCGTTCGTGAACTCGAACGGGGCGAAGGTGGTGTCGGTGCCGATGACGTAGGTCTCGCCCTCGTCGGCGGCCGAGGCGGCGGACGCGCCGCCCACGACGGCCGCGACGGCGATCGCGGTCGCGACGAGCGCGCCTCCTGCGCGCCGCGCGGTGACGCGCAGTCGGTCGGTGAAGTGGTGCACGATGCGGGTTCTCCTGGATGGCGACGCGCCCGACCGGCCGGTGGGCGACCATCCACCCTAACCGGCGGTGCGCCGTCGCGAGGAGAGCGGAGGGCCTACTCGCCCATGACCCGGCGCGTGAGCGCCGCGACGTCGCGGTCGAGGTGGTCGATGCGCGTGCCGACGGCGTCGAAGCGCGCGTTCATCTCCGTGCGCAGCCCGCCGAGCTCGGTGCGGACCGAGCCGATCTCCGTGCGCAGCTCGGAGCGGACGGCGTCGACCGACGACTCCACCCTGCCGATCTCGGCGCGCAGCGTGCGCGTGAAGCTCGAGGAGATGATGCCGAGGGTCGTGAACGCGAAGGTCGCGAACAGCCCCATGAACACCCATACCTGCGGTTCGGTCATCTCCATGCCCTCCAGTGTGCGCCGTCGGGGTCGACGATGCCAGAGCGCGCGGTCGCCGGATGGCGCACGCACTCTCTTCGTGGACGGCAGTCGGGTGCGGACCGCCTGTGCACGGGAGGACGCCCGTGCACCCTCCGCCGGTTCAGCGCGGGACGCGCACGCCGTGGTCGCGGCCGAGGAAGTCGCGCACCGTGAAGTCGAGCGCGTCGGCCGTGAGCGCGATCGAGTCGAGGTCGATGCGCTCGTTGTGGCCGTGGAAGAGGGTGCGGAACGTGCCGTAGTCCCAGCGGTCGCTCAGCACGCCGAAGCCGTAGGCGGGGATGCCGCGGGCGCGGTAGAAGCGGCCGTCGGTCCCGCCGGCGGCGAGCATGGGAAGCAGTTCGGCGGCGGGCCGCGCGCGGCGCACGGCGGAGCGGAGCACGTCGAACAGCGGCGTCTCGACCGGCGACACGGTCGACGGCACGATGAGGTCGCCCTCGATGCGGATGTGCTCGAGCAGGTCGCCGAGCGCGTCGCGGATGTAGCCCTCGATCTCGGCGGCGTCGACGTCGGGCAGCACGCGGATGTCGAGCCGGATGGTCGCCTCACCCGGGATGACGTTGTGCTTCTCGCCCGCGTGGACGACGTTGGGCGAGATGGTCGTGTGGGTCGACGCATGGGCGAAACCCTGCAGACGGCCCGTCGCGGGGAGCCCCTCGTAGAGCCGCTCGGGGCTCTGCAGCGCTGCGGTGACGTCGGCGCCGAGCTCGAGCGCCTCGGCGTACGCGTGCCACTGCGGCGTGATGACGGTGGGGGTGCGGAAGCGCGAGATGCGCGAGATCGCCTCCGCCGCGATGACGGCGGCGTTGCGCGAGCCCCAGGGCGCCGATCCGTGACCGGGGACGCCCGTGACGCGCAGCGTGCGGGGCGCCTGGCCCTTCTCGCCGATCATGACGCCGATGGCCGGCCGGCTGCCCGCCGGCGCGCCGCCCGACTCGGTGAGGACGTAGTCGGCGTCGATGAGCTCGAGGCGGTGCTCCGTGAGCCATCCGGCGCCGTAGTGCCCGCCGTTCTCCTCGTCGGCCACGGCCGCGAAGACGAGGTCGCCGCGTGGGCGGAAGCCGCTGCGCGCGATCTCGCGCGTGACGACGGCGTAGGCGGCCGTCAGGTCGAGCATGTCGATGGCGCCGCGGCCCCACAGCACGTCGTCGACGATCTCGGCGCCGAACGGGTCGCGCTCCCAGCCGGCGGGCTCGACGGGCACGACGTCGGTGTGGCCGAGGAGCGCGAGCGACGGAGCGTGCGGATCCGTTCCCGGGATGCGGATGACGAGGTTGCCGCGCCCGGGGTGCGGCTCGACGACGACGCCCTCGAGCCCCGAGCCCTCGAAGAAGGCCTGCAGGGTCCGCACCTGGCGGATCTCGTGACCGGAGTCGGGGCTGCCGTCGTTGACGGCGGCGTTGCGGATGAGCTGCTGGAGGAGCTCTGTCGTCTGACGGCCGAGCGACGCGCTCGCGTCGGCGACGTCGTTCCCCCGGATGGCCATCCCTCGACGGTATCCGACATGGCGACGGAAGCAGAAGGCCGATGACGCCGTGCGGCGTCATCGGCCTCCGATCAGGCGGCCGCCGGCCCCCATCCCAGTCGCGGGAGCACCGCGTGCCGGATGTCGGAGAGGATCTGGCGGTAGTCGTCCTCGGCGAACGCGTAGGGCAGCGCGACCCGCAGCTCGGTGCGTCCGTCGAACGTCGGGTCGGCCGCGAGCCGCTCGACGATCTCGTCGGACGTCCCGTGGAGATCGCGCTGGAACACCACGCGGCGTCCGCCCAGGTCGACCGGCCGTCGGGTGCGCTCATCCCGCGCCGCGGCGTACTCGGCGTAGTGCGCGCGCTGTGCGGCCGTCGCGGAGTCGGTGGGGATGATCACGCGTTCGACCCCGACGCGCGCCCCGGTGTCCGACGACTCGCCGCGGTAGACGCCGATGTGGATGGCCTGCGCCTCCTCGAACGTGTCGGCCGCGTCGCCGTCGCCGACGTTCCCGAGCAGGAGGTGGAGGCCGCGCTCAGCGGCCCACCGCACGGAGCGGAGGGAGCCGCCGCCGATCCACACGCGCTCCCGGAGCCCCGGGACGTGCGGCTCGATGCGCGGCTCCTGCTCTCCGTAGGGGGTGCGGATGGGCTCGTCCGCGAGCACGCGCCCCTCGAGGGCCTCGAGGAAGCGCGCGATGAGGGCGTAGGGATCGGTCGCGGGATCGAGGTCGGGGCGGGAGAGGCCCGCCAGCAGCGCCGCGTGCGGCGCCGACGAGCTCACCCCGACGTTCACGCGCCCGCCCGACAGCGCGTCGACGGTGGCGAAGTCCTCGGCGAGCCGGAACGGGTTCTCGTATCCGAGCGGGACGACGTCGGTCTCCAGCGCGATCGAGCGGGTGCGCTGCGTCGCCGCCGCGAGGAACGGCAGCGCCGCCGAGACGCCCCGTTCGAGGTGCCGCTGGCGGATGCCGGCGACGTCGTAGCCGAGCTCCTCTCCGAGCGCGAACAGGCGCAGCGTCTCCTCCAGGCCGCCAGCCGGGTCGCCGGCGGGATGGCTTCCCGCGAGGATGAACCCTGCGGCCGGGATGGTCGTCACTCGGCGTCCTTCCAGACGGCCACGAGCGAGTCGAGGCGGGAGTCGGCGCCGAGCGACAGCTCGTGGACGGCGTCCTGCGTGCCGAGGATCGACGTGAGCTCGTGCACCGGCACCTGGTAGTACTCGCTCGCGATCCGCTCCTGGGCCTGGGCGAGCAGGTCGTCGCGCGTCGCGGCGTCGGCCGCGGCGAGCTGCGCCTGCAGGAGCTCCTCGAGCTCGGGGTCGTCGATGGCGAAGCGCGTGGTCGCGGCGGAGAACGAGGTGCGCAGGATGTCGCCGTCGGCGCGGGACGAGTTGCCCCAGGCGATGTCGAAATCGCCGGCGTCCTGTCGGGCGATGAAGTCGGGAACGGTGCTGCCCGACAGCTCGATCTCGATGCCGACCTCCTTGAGCTGCTGCTGGATGAGCTCGAGGGAGGTCTGGTTCGGGCCGAAGTTGGTGATCCACACGAGATCGAGCGAGAGGCGCTCGCCGTCCTTCTCGCGGATGCCGTCTGAGCCCTCCTCCCACCCCGCGTCCTCGAGCAGCTCTTCGGCGTGCGCGGGGTCGTAGGAGAAGTACGCGCTCTGGTCGGCGAACGAGGGCGTGTTCGTCGCGAGAGCGCTCGTCGCGACGGCGAACAGGTCGTTGAGAGACGTGTCGCGCACCGTCTGGGCGTCGACCGCGGAGGCGATGGCCTCGCGGACGGCGATGTCGGCGACGACGGGGTGCGCGAGGTTGAACGACAGGCCGAAGGTGACGCCGGGGTTGGCCCGAGACACGAGCGGCAGCCCCGCGCCCTCCACGATGGAGACGTCGTTCGGCTGCACGCCGCCGATGACGTCGAACTCGCCCGACTCGAGCCCGCCGGTGCGCACGCTGGCCTCGGGCACGACGCGGAACGTGACCGCGTCGAGGTGCGCCGCGCCCGCGCTGCCGAGGGCGTCGGGCGCCCACGCGTAGTCGTCGCGCGCCGCGAGCACCGTCTCGACGTCCTTCGTGTAGTCCTCCAGCGTGAACGGGCCCGTCCCCACGAGCGCAGAGCCGTCGCCGCGCTCGTCGTAGGGCACCTCGCGGGTCGCGGCGCCGACGATCCCGAGGCCGACCGACGCCGTCGCGTTCGGGAACGCGGCGTTGGGGGTGGTGAAGCGCACCTCGACCGTGTGCTCGTCGATCACGATGGTCTCGTCGTAGCCGACGAACGATGAGACCGCCTGGCTCGATGCGCCCGCCGCGACGATGTCGTCGAAGGTGCCCTTGACGTCGTCCGCCGTGAACGGCGTGCCGTCGGAGAAGGTGACGTCGTCGCGCAGCGTGAAGGTGAACGCCGTCGCGTCGTCGTTCGCCTCGTAGCCCGTCGCGAGCCAGGGCTCCAGCTCGAGCGTGTCGGGGTTCTGGTAGAGCAGCGAGTCGACGAGCTGACGCGTCACGTAGAGCGTGTCGTTGCCCGAGCCCGTCCCCGAGGGGTTGAGGGAGATGGGGTCGTTCGCGATCGCGAAGGCGAGCTCGCCGCCGTCCACGGGGCCGCTCGATCCTGCCGGCTCGGCGGAGGGATCGGTCGAGCCGGCGCAGCCGGCGAGCAGGAGCGACGCGGTCACGAGCACGGTCGCGGTGGGGAGCAGGGATCGGGTCGGCATGGTGGTTCCTCTATCGGGTCGGAGCGGACGGCGCGGCTGCGCGTCTGCCGGGGATGGCGTCGAGCAGGGCGCGCGTGTACGCGTGCGCCGGCCGGTCGAAGACGTCGTCGATCGCGCCGGACTCGACGATGCGCCCGCGTCGCATGACGACGACCTCGTGGGCGATGCGGCGGACGACGGCGAGGTCGTGGGAGATGAACAGGTAGCTCAGCCCGAGCTCGCGCTGGAGGTCGGACAGCAGCGTGAGGATCTGGTGCTGCACCGACACGTCGAGCGCGGACACGGGCTCGTCGAGGACGACGACCCCGGGCGCGGGTGCGAGCGCGCGGGCGATCGCGACGCGCTGACGCTGTCCCCCGGAGAGCTCGGCCGGTCGGCGGGCGAGGAGCCCGGACGGGAGCGCGACGAGGTCGATGAGCTCCTCGACGCGTCGTCGCCGCTGCGCGCGCGAACCGATGCCGAGGGCGTGCAGCGGGTCGGCGACGAGCTCCTCGACGCTCAGCCGCGGGTTGAGCGCCGCATACGGGTTCTGCTGGACGAGCTGGACGCGACGGCGCAGCGCTCGCAGGCGCGCGCCGCTCGCCGAGGTCACGTCCTCGCCGTCCAGGGCGACGGAGCCCTCTGTCGGGTCGACGAGCCGCAGGGCGAGACGCGCTGTCGTGGTCTTGCCCGAACCCGACTCCCCGACCACGGCCAGCGTGCGGGCCCGTCCGAGCGAGAACGACACGTCGTCGACCGCGCGCTGCCGACGTCCGCCGGGCAGAGCGAAGTCCTTCACGAGCCCCGCGACAGAGAGCACGGGCTCCGCGGCGCCGATCGGGCCATCGGCGGTGCGGCGCGCGTCGATGTACACCCCGCGTGCTCCGAGGCTCGGCGCCGCGGCGATGAGCTCCTGCGTATAGGGGTCCGACGGCGCGCCGAGCACGGCGTCCGGGGTGCCCTCCTCGACCACGCGTCCTCCGCGCATGACGACGATGCGATCGGCTCGGTCGCCCGCGACGCCGAGGTCGTGGGTGATGAGGAGGATGCTCGTGCCCCGCTCCACGCGCAGGGTGTCGAGCTGGTCGAGGATGCGCCGCTGCACCGTGACGTCCAGGGCGCTCGTCGGCTCGTCCGCGATCAGGAGGGCGGGTTTCGCGATCGTCGCGATCGCGATCAGCACGCGCTGCCGCATGCCGCCGGAGAGCTCGTGCGGGTACTGGCGCGCACGCGCGGCGGGCTGCGGCACGCCCGCGGCGGCGAGCGCGTCCACGGCGAGCCGGTGCGCGTCGGCGGGTGCCGCGAGCCGGTGGATGCGCAGCACCTCGGCCACCTGGTCGCCGATGCGGGTCACGGGGTTGAGGCTCACGGTCGGGTCCTGCGGAACGAGGCCGACGGCCCGGCCGCGCAGCCGGCGCAGCTCGCGCTCGCCCGCTCGGACGAGATCGGCGCCCCCGACGAGCGCGCGCCCTGCGACGATCTGCGCGGCCGGCGGCAGCAGGCGCACGACGGCATGGGCGGTCGTCGACTTGCCCGATCCGGACTCGCCCACGAGCGCCACCGTCTCGCCGGCGGCGACGTGCAGGCTGACGCCGCGCACGGCGTCGACGGTCCCTCGGCGGGTGCGGTAGCGGACGGCGAGATCCTCGACGCTCAGCACGTGCTCGGCGCTCATCGGCGGCCCCCTCGGGTGTCGAGGGCGCGCGAGACGCGCCCCGTGGCGAGCACCGTGAGGATGATCGCGATGCCAGGCAAGGTGGTGAGCCACCACGCGTTCCTCAGGTAGTCGCGCCCCCCCGGAGACGAGCGACCCCCACTCGGCCGCGGGCGGTGCCGCGCCGTATCCGAGGAAGCTCAGAGCGGAGACGGCGAGGATGGCTCCTCCCAGCTCCAGGACGGCGAGCACGATGACGGGCCCGGCGGAGTTGGGCAGCACGTGGCGCCAGAGCACACGGAGCTCGCGGTTGCCGGACGCGCGGGCCGCCTCGACGTAGGGCGAGCTGCGCACGCGCAGCACCTCCGAGCGCATGATGCGCGAGACCGAGGCGATGCTCGCGGCGCCGACGGCGATCGCGACGTTCACGGTGCCGAAGCCGAGGGCCGTGATGATCGCGAGGGAGAGGAGGAGCCCGGGGATCGCGAGCAGCACGTCGGCGGCGCGCATGACGAGCGCGTCGACGCGCCCGCCGGCGAATCCGGCGATGAGCCCGAGCGCGGAGCCCGCGACGATGCCCACGAGGACGGCGAGGATCGCCGCCGAGAGAGTGAGCGAGGTGCCGTGGACCACTCGCGTGAAGAGGTCCCGGCCGATCTGGTCGGTGCCGAACCAGTGCGCGGCGGAGGGTGCCTGCAGCTTGTCGGCGGGCACGCCGGCGAACGGATCGCCGGGCGCGATGACGGCCGGAGCGACCGCGGCGACGGCGAGCACGAGGAGCCAGAGCACCGAGAGCGCGACGGCGGGGCGGCGCAGGGCGGCGAGCGCGGACGGCAGTCCGCGACGGCCGGAGCGCTCCTGCACGGCGTCGTCGAAGCGGTCGGCGGCCGTGCCGGCGAAGCCTCCAGATCGCCCGGCGGGAGCGTCGGGCAGCAGGGTGGGGGTGTCGGTCACGGCTTCGCTCCGATCGGCTCGAGGGCGTCGTCGTCGGCAGCCCCGGTGTCCTCCTCCTCCGGTTCGGGCGCGCCGCCGGCGAGCACGATCCGGGGGTCGAGGAGGGGGTAGACGAGGTCGACGACGAGGTTGACGATCACGAACACGGCGGCGGCGAACAGGACGACGCCCTGGACGACGGCGATGTCCTGCGTCTGCACGGCAGACGCGGTGACGCGCCCGATGCCGGGACGCGAGAACACGGTCTCGGTGACGACGGTGCCGGAGAGCAGCTGCCCGACGACGAGGCCCGTCATCGTGAGCGCGGGGAGCGCGGCGTTGCGCAGCGCATGGGCGAGGTGGACCCGTGCGCGGCCCGCCCCCTTGGCGCGGGCGGTGTCGATGTAGGGCTCGTCGAGCGTCTGCTCGAGACTTCTGGCGAGCAGCTGCGCGATCGTCGCGCCGGTGGGCAGCGCGAGGGTGAGCGCGGGGAGGACGAGCGAGAGGGGGCCGGTGTCGCCGACGGCGGGGAAGAGGTGCAGGCCGAACGCGAGCCACTGGATGAGGAGGAGCCCGAACCAGAAGCCCGGCACGGCCACGCCGAGCGGGGGCAGGCCGAGGAGGAACGCCGTCAGGCGGCGGCTGCGCGTGAAGGTCGCCCACACGGCGAGTCCGGCGCCGAGGAGGACGGCGAGCACGAGACCGGCCAGCGCGATCTGCACGGTCGGCCCCACGGCCTCTCCGACGATGTCGGCGACGGGGCGTCCCGACTGCAGCGATGATCCCAGGTCGCCGCGCACGACGCGCCACAGCTGGGTCAGGTACTGCACGATGAGCGGCTGGTCGAACCCGTGCTCGGCGCGGAGCGCGTCGAGCTGCTCGCCCGTGACGTCGGTGGCCTCGCTGCCGGCGAGCAGTCGGATGGGATCGGACGGCAGAGCGTAGAGCACGAGGAACGAGACCGTGTAGGCGGCCCAGAGCACGCCGACGGCCTGCAGGAGGCGCGTGAGCACATAGCGGAGCACGGGGGTCCTCTCGGAGCGGGTGGGGTCGGTCCGGAACGGCCAGCGTCGCACCGGGCCGGTGGAGCGGCGCCGCCGCCCCGTCACCGCCCTTCACGGACGGCAACGGGCCGACACGCGCCGACACGCGACGTCATACGACGTGGGCCGAGCCGCGTCGGAGCGCCGTGCTCTCCGGCAGCCCGAGATGGTCCCGCAGCGTGCGTCCCTCGTACGTCGCGGGATACACCCCGCGCTCCTGCAGCTCGGGGACGAGCAGGTCCACGATGTCGCGCAGGCCGTCGGGGAACGCGTCGGGTGAGACGTTCAGCCCGTCGAACGCGTCGGAGCGCACGAGGTGCGCGAGCTCGTCGGCGACCTCGCCGGGAGTGCCCACGAACCGGCGCTGAGCGGACAGATGGTGCACGAGCTGCCGCACGGTGAAGCCGCGCTCGTCGGCGAGCGCCCGCCATGCGCGCGCCCTGACGTCGGGCTCGTGTCCGGTGTGCACGATGCCGTGCGTGCGGCTCTGGCGCACGCCGGACGGGTCGTCCGCGGGCAGCGGGCCGTCGAGGTCGAGGTCGGAGTCGACCTGCCACACCTCCTCGACCACCTGGCGGACTCGCCGATCGCTCAGGCCGAGCTCCTGGACGGATCGGGCGCGCTCCTCCGCCTCGCTCCGTGTGCGGGCGACGACGATCTGCGCGCCGGGGAAGATCTTCAGGTCGTCGCCGGGGCGCCCGGCTCGGCGGGCGCGACGACGCATGTCCGCCGTGAACGCGACGGCCTCGTCGAAGCCCACGTGGTGGGTGAACACGCCCTCCGCCCATCGCGCGGCGAAGTCGCGCCCCTCGTCGGAGTCGCCCGCCTGGAAGTACACCGGCTGCCCCTGCGGGCTCGGCGGCACCTGCGGGACGATCCGCGCGCGGATCCGATCGCCGTCGCGGACGACGGGGAGGATGCTCCCCTCGCGTGCCCACCCGTCGCCCGCACGGGTGGGTTCGGCTGCGTCGCGCGGGAACCCCTCCCACACCGCCTGCACGGCGCTCACGTGCTCCTCCGCGTAGCGGTACCGCTCGCTGTTGGCGAGGAACCCCCCGCGGCGGAAGTTCTCGCCCGTCCATCCGTTGTCGGTCGTCACGATGTTCCACCCCGCGCGCCCCTCGCTCAGGAGGTCGACCGTCGCGATGCGCCGCGCGAGGTCGACGGGATCCGTGTAGGTGGTGTTGAGCGTCGCGACGAGGCCGATCCTGCTCGTGTGCGCCGCGAGGTGCGCGAACAGCACGAGCGCGTCGGGCCTGCCGGTGACGGCGATGTCGTTGAGCCGGCCGAGGTGCTCGCGCAGGCGCAGGCTCTCCCCGAGGAACAGCGCGGTGAAGAGCCCGCGCTCGGCGTCGCGGACGAGCTCGACGTACGACTCGAACGCGTAGAAGTCGAGCGGGTCGGGCGTGCGCGACCAGTCGTAGACGGGGCCGAACGGCTGGAAGACGTTGAGGTGCAGCCGTGCGTCGGGGCGGGGGTAGTCGCGGGCGCTCATACGGGGCTCCCCGCGGTCGACAGGGCGGCCGGAGCCGGGTGCGCGTCCCCGCGCACGGCGAAGACGTTCGCGGGACGCTCGAGCCCGAAGGCCTCCCGGAGCGTCTCGCCCGAGAGCGGGATGCGCAGCGGCACCGTCTCGGAGACGATCTCCGTCACCTCCTCCGCGATCGCGGCCGCGTCCTCGTCGAGGACGGCGGGGCGCACGACCACGCCGTCGACGTGGCGGAGGACGTCGGCCAGCCCCGATGCGACGGCGGCTGGCGTCCCGACGAGACGTGCGTCCCGGCCGGCGCGCCACACGGTGTGCGCGTCGAGCGCGTGCAGCCGCGCGGCAGCCGATGCGCGCCGGGTGTCGACGAGCACCTCCACGGCGGCGATGACGCGGGGGATGCCGCGCTCGCGGGCCGCATCGGCGGCTCGTGCGATCGCCTCGGCGTCGACGCCGTGCACGATCGCGATGTCGACGAGCGGAGACAGGCGCGGGGAGAGCGCGTGCTCGTCGGCCCAGACGACGAGCTGGCCCTGGGGCGGTCGCGGGAGCAGCCCGGGGCCGCGGACGGAGAAGGTCTCGCCCACGAAGTCGGCGTGGTGCCAGCGGTCGATGTCGAGGAACCGCTGCTGCGCGATGTCGGCGACGAGGGCGTCGTCCTCCCAGGTGTCCCAGAGCAGGCGCACCGCCCGGACGACATCGGCGGCCTCCGCGACGAGCGCGTCGTCGGACGTCGCGCGCGCCCTGCCGTACGCGCCGGAGAGGGCGTCGTCGTCGACGACGCGGGCGATCCATCCGGCCCGGCCGTGCGAGCCGAGGTCGAGGCTCGACAGCTGGTTCGCGAGGTGGAACGGCTCCGCGTGCCGGATACCCGCGACGGGCACGAGGCCGATACGGGAGGTGACGGCCCCCGCGAACGCGGCGAGCTCGATCGCGTCGAGTCGGGCCTGCACGCCCGGCGCGGGGTCGCCCGGTCCGTCGGGCAGCACCGCGAAGGCGTAGCCCGCGCGCTCCACCGCCTGCAGCCGCGCGCGCAGCCGCGCCGGCGCGAGCGCGGCGGCCGGTTCGTGGCGCGCGGCGCGCCATGCCGCCGGATGTGCGCCCTCGCCCGAGAGGTCGATGCCGATGAGCCGGGGGATGGCCATGTCCGCTCCCTTGATCGGGGCCGGCGCGTGCGGCGTCGGCCGTGCCCCGAATCTAGGAAGCGCCGGCGCCCGGGCGGACCACGAGCGTCACCGCTGGTCGCACGCGGTCATGCGGCGTCACACCCGCGCGACGGCCTCGTCCCGATGCCGCGCGGCGGCGAGCGCCGACGCGATGGCGCCGGCCACGCGGTCGGTCTGCCGCAGCGAGAGCGAGTCTGCCTGCGGGCGCGTGAAGGCCCCGCCCTCGGGCGCAGAGGTGAACGGCCCGATGCCGAAGAGCGTCTCGTGCGCCGCGCCGTTCCGGCGCACGACGCGCCCGTCGGCGTCGACGACGATGCGCCCCAGAGCACCCGTGTACTCCCCGTCCGACACCGACAGCTCGGTGCCGTGCACGTGCGCGAGCTCGCGCAGGGCGGCGTCGTCGCTGTCGGCCGCGCTCGCCGCGGGCAGCCACGCGTCGACGAGGGCGCGCGCCGCGACATCCCCCGGAACGCGGCGACTCGAGGCGACGAACCCGCGTTCCGGGTCGACGCGCACGTCGATCTCGGGCCCGAGGAAGCGCACGATCCCCGCGTCCGCGAGAGCGAGCAGCTCGTCGAGCCGGTGCGCGGGAGGGCCGCTCGCGACGTAGCTGAAGAACGTGTGCCAGCGCGTCGGCAGCGACACGGCGCGCGAGCGGGCGTTCCACCGCTCCGCAGGCACCTCGGCGAGGGCCATGAACGACAGCAGCACGGCGAGCCAGACGCCCTGCGATGCGCTCCGGTCGGGCGAGGTGCGCGCATCGAGGTCGTCGCGGATGTGCGCGAGGAGGCGCTCGTGCACGGCGTCCGCCGAGGCGAAGTCCTCCCCCGCCAGCGGGGTGTCGAGGCTCTGCACGTCGAAGCGGTCGCGCGGATCGGGGACGACCTCGGCGATGAGGTCGCGCAGCGCGGGGTCGTCCCAGCGGTGCGCCTGCAGCACCGACCGGAACGCCGGCCACGTGCCGGCGACCCGCTCGGGATGCCCCGTGAACAGCTCGCGGTAGTGGCCGTGCAGGAGCTCAGCCGCGATGAGCGGCCACGCGTCGCGCTCGAAGTCGAGGGGCTCCGGGCGCGCGACGAGATCGGCGATCGCGCGCGGCGTGAGCACCTCCCGGACCGGCGTCTCGCCGCGGATGGCCGAGGAGACCTTCGACCGGTAGGGCACGCCGCGCCGCGACCCGAGGTGAAGACGCGGCTCGCGGCCGGACGGTGTGTAGACGAGCCCGCCCGGGCCATCCGAGAACCGCCCGCCGCGCCCCTGGGTGAGGAGCACGACGAGGTCGACGGCGGCGAGACCCATCCCGCGCACGACGACGTCGGCGCCGGGGGCGAGGGCCGAGAGGTCGGCGTCGGCCGTGAAGGCGGGCGGTACGTACACGAGCCCGTGCGCGGACGCGGCGTCCGCGAGCGCGCGGGAGGGCGCATCCGGTCGTCGGCTGCTGTGCCCGAGCGCATACACGACGACGTCTGCGTCGAGCTCTCGTCCGTCGGAGAGCACGACGACGTGCGCGCCATCCGCGTCGCGCACGCTCGTGACGACGGCCCGCTCCACCGTGATCGAGACGCCGGCGGGGGCCGAGGCGATCGTCGTGCGCGCGAACCAGTCGAGGTAGTGGCTGTGCAGCCGCCGGGTCGGGAAGCCGTCGCCTGCCAGCGTGAGCGCCTCGTCCCGCACGGCCGTGTCGATCTCGACGTCGGGCAGATCGCCCTCGCGCCAGCGCTCGAGCCATCCGATGAGCGACGGCCCCGGCCGGACGGGGCCCTCGATCGTGCACGAGGAGTCCGTGAACACCGTGACGTCGCGCGCCATCGAGTTGAGCTTGAGGAGCGGCGACTGCGCGCGCCGCCAGATGCGCCCGGCGCCGATCGGGTGCGGGTCGACGAGGACGATCTCGATCGGGGCATCCGGGGGCGTCGCGCCCTCGAGCCGCGCGAGCAGACGCTCGAGGAGCATGACCGCCCGGGGCCCGCCGCCCGCGAGGACGACGCGCGTCACCGGGCCCCCGCGAGGGCCGGGACGGGAGCCGGCAGCCCGAGCAGGTCGCGCAGCGTCGCACCCTCTTCGTACTCCGCGCGGTACGAGCCGCGCTCCTGCAGCAGCGGCACGACGCGCTCGGCGAACTCGTCGAGGCCGTGCGGCGTGAGATGGCCGACGATCGTGAAGCCGTCGGTGGCGCGCTCCTGCACGTAGCGGTCGATCTCCGCCGCGATGCGCGAGGGCGTCCCGACGAACGTGTGCTGCGCCGTGAGGCGGATGACCGTCTCGCGGATCGAGAGCCCCTCGGCCGCCGCGGTCTCGCGCAGCTTCGCGATGCGCGCGCGGATGGCCGCGTGGCGGTTCGCGAAGCCCTGCGCCGATTCGGAGCCGGCGTCGGGCTCGATGTCGGGGAGCGGGCCGTCCGGGTCGTAGCCCGAGAGGTCCCGGTTCCAGATCTGCTCGATGTAGGTGAGCGCCGTCTCGGGGCGCACCTGCTGCAGCGCGATCTCGCGCGAGCGCTCGCGGGCCTCGTCCTCCGTGTCGCCGATCGCGAACGTCGCGGCGGGCAGGATCTTGAGCGAGTCCTCCTCGCGTCCCCACGCGGCGAGACGGCCCTTGACGTCGCGGTAGAAGTCCTGTGCCGCGGCGAACTCGGTGTGCAGGGAGAAGATCACCTCGGCGTGCTCCGCGCCGAAGTCTCGGCCGTCCGGCGAGTCGCCGGCCTGCACGATGACGGGACGGCCCTGCGGGGACCGCGGCACGTCGAAGAGGGCGTCGACGTCGAACTGCGAGCCGGTGTGGCGCACGCGGGCGGGTGCTCCGTCCGGCAGGAAGACGCCCGTGCCGGCATCGGCCACGGGGCCCTCCTCGGGCCAGGAGTCCCACAGCCGCTTGGCGAGGGCCGCGAACTCCTTGGCGCGCTCGTAGCGGTCGGCGTGGGCGAGGTAGCCGCCGCGCCGGAAGTTCGCACCGTGGAAGGCGTCCGAGCTCGTCACGGCGTTCCAGCCGGCGCGGCCGCCCGACAGGTGGTCGAGCGTCGCGAGCTGCCGTGCGAGCTCGTAGGGCTCGTTGAAGGTCGTCGACAGCGTGCCGACGAGTCCGACGTGCTCCGTGATGCCGGTCAGCGCCGCGAGCACCGCGAGCGTGTTCGGGCGGCCGAGCACGTCGCGCTCGTGGATGCGGCCGCGGTGCTCGCGCAGACGCAGCCCCTCGGCGAGGAAGACGTAGTCGAAGAAGCCGCGCTCGGCGGTCCGCGCGAAGTGCTCGAACGACGAGAAGTCGATCTGGCTGCCGGCGGAGGGATCGGTCCACACCGTGGTGTTGTTGACCCCGGGGAAGTGCGCGGCCAGGTGGATCTGCCGGACGGTCATGCGGCCTCCTCTGCTCGGACGCGGCGATCCGCGGGGCGCGCGAGCCCGAGCCGATCGCGCAGCGTGACGGCCGATCCGTCGTCGGTGGCGAGCGCCCCCGCGGAGCGCAGCCGCGGGATCACGTCGTCGGCGATCCGGTGGAGGTCGCGGGGCAGCCGGGCCGGGCGCAGGCGAACGCCGTCGGCGCCGGCGACGGCGAGGGCCCGCACCTCGTCCACGACGTCGTCGGCCGTGCCCACGACGATGCGGGCGTCCGAGGCGAGCGGCGTCCCTGCGAGGTCGTCGAGGCGCGCGAGCGCGTCGCGCGCCGCGGCGCGGGTGTCGTCGACGAGGACGAGCAGGTCGGCGAAGACGCGCGGGACGCCGCCCGCGGCGTCGAGCTCCGCGCGGATGGCGCCCAGGCCATCCGCCGTCGCCGGCGTCGTGAAGACGACGTCGGCGCGTGCCGCCGCGAACCGGAACGGCACCGTCTGGTGGGCGAGCGCCGTCACGAGGGGGCGGCCCTGCGGCGATCGCGGCACGATCGACGCTCCGGCGACGGAGAAGAACTCGCCCTCGAAGGCCGCGGGGCGGATGCGGTCGGCGTCGACGAAGCGGCCGCTCTCGACGTCGCGGATGATGGCGTCGTCCTGCCACGAGTCCCACAGCCGCTCCAGCACCTCGGCGAACTCGTCGGCCTCGCGGAAGGCGGCGAGCGCCTCGGGGGAGTCCTCCACGCGGCCGGAGGCGGGCAGCGAGGACAGCACGGTGCGCCCGCGGCCGAAGTTCGCCGCCTCGGCGGCGGAGGCGCCGGCGACGAGGCGCACGCCCGCGCGTCCGCGGCTCGCGAAGTCGAGCGTCTGAGCGGCCGTGGCGACGTGGAACGGCTCGGTGTGCGTCGTCGTCACGGTCGGCACGAGGCCGATGCGCCGCGTCAGGGGGCCCGCGAACGACGCGATGAGCACGGCGTCGAGACGCCCGCGCGCGCGCCCGGGCTGCGGTTCGTGCTCGAAGCGCGCCGTGAACGACAGCGCGTCCTCGATCGTCGCGAGCACGACGCCCGCATCGTCTGCCGTTCGCAGCAGGTCGCGCCAGTAAGCGGGCGTGACGAGATCGCGGGGGCGGGCGGCGTCGTCGCGCCACGCGGCCGGATGCCATCCCGCGCCCTCGAGGGCGACGGCGACGTGCACCTGATCGGGCATGGGGGTCCTCCTGGCGTGCGGTGGGGTGCCGACCACTGTCGCGGTCGTCGACGGCGCGCGCAACGCCGGTCGTCACGCGGCGACTCGCGCCGTCATGAGACGCATTGCGTCACAATCCCTACTCTCTCGATAGGGATTGCGCAGGATGGGGGGATGTCCCCGCTCCTCACCGTGGAAGACCTGCACGCGCGCCTCTCGGCGGGGCGCCCCGTGACCCTTCTCGACGTGCGATGGCGGCTCGACCTTCCGGAGGGCCGGCCCGAGTACGTCGCGGGCCATCTGCCCGGCGCGGTGTACGTCGACCTCGAGTCGGAGCTCGCCCGGCGCGGCCATCCGGAGGCCGGCCGGCATCCGCTGCCGCTCCACTCCGACCTGCAGCGCGCGGCGACGCGGTGGGGCGTGAACCGGGGAGACCTCGTCGTCGTCTACGACGACAACGACTCGGTGGCGGCCGCGCGAGCGTGGCTGCTGCTGCGCCGCACGGGCGTCGACGTGCGCGTGCTCGACGGCGGCCTGCGCGCCTGGATCGCCGCGGGTCTCCCTCTCTCCTCGGGCGACGTGGCGCCGCGTCCGGGCGACGTCGTGCTGGACGATCCCGGCCGCGGCGACCTCTCGATCGAGGAGGTCGCGGCGTTCCCGTCGCACGGCGTGCTCGTCGACGTCCGCACTCCCGAGCGCTACCGTGGCACCGCGACGGGCTACGACCCGACCGCGGGGCACATCCCCGGCGCCGTGAACGTGCCGACCGTGACGCACATCCTCGCCGACGGGCGCCTGCGCTCCGCCGACGAGATCCTCCTCGCCTTCGCACGCGTCGGCGCGACGCCGGGAACCGACATCGCGCTCTACTGCGCCTCGGGCATCGCCGCCGCGCACAGCGCCCTCGCCCTCGCCGTGGCGGGGGTCGAGGCGCAGGTGTTCGTCGGCTCCTGGAGCCAGTGGACGCAGAGCGCCGGCCGGCCCGTGGCGATCGGGTCGAGCCCCGCGGAGCGCGTCTTCGGGCACTGATCGGGCCCCCGGTAGGATGGCCGGGGAGTGCGCCGCGCACCGCGTTCGCCTCCTCCGGGGCCGCTCTGCGCACCCGGGCACACCGACCCATCCAGGGGGTACTCCATGCCGGGAATCGTGATCGTGGGCGTCCAGTGGGGCGACGAGGGCAAGGGCAAGGCGACCGATCTGCTCGGCGAGCGGACCGACTGGGTCGTCAAGTTCAACGGCGGCAACAACGCCGGCCACACCGTCGTCATCGGCGATGAGAAGTACGCGCTGCACCTGCTGCCGTCGGGCATCCTGAGCCCCGGCGTGACCCCCGTCATCGGCAACGGCGTCGTCATCGACCTCGAGGTGCTCTTCGCGGAGCTCGACGCGCTGTCGGCCCGCGGCATCGACGTCTCGAAGCTGCGGGTGAGCGCGAACGCGCACATCATCACGTCGTACCACCGCACGCTCGACAAGGTGACCGAGCGGTTCCTCGGCAAGCGCCAGATCGGCACGACGGGCCGCGGCATCGGGCCCGCCTACGCCGACAAGATCAACCGCGTGGGCATCCGCGTGCAGGACCTCTTCGACGAGAGCATCCTCCGCCAGAAGGTCGAGGGCGCCCTCGACCAGAAGAACCACCTGCTCGTGAAGGTCTTCAACCGCCGCGGGATGGCCGTGGACGAGATCGTGGAGGACCTGCTCTCGTACGCGGAGCGGCTGCGCCCCATGGTGTGCGACACCGGCCTCCTCCTCAACCGCGCGCTCGACGCGGGCGAGGTCGTCGTTTTCGAGGGCGGTCAGGCGACCATGCTCGACATCGACCACGGCACGTACCCCTTCGTGACGTCGTCGTCCGCGACGGCCGGCGGCGCGGCCACGGGCTCGGGGGTCGGCCCTGGCCGTCTCGACCGCATCGTCGGCATCGTGAAGGCGTACACGACGCGCGTCGGATCGGGCCCCTTCCCGACCGAGCTCTTCGACGAGCAGGGCGACTGGCTGCGCGCCGCCGGCTTCGAGTTCGGCACGACCACGGGGCGCCCGCGCCGCGTCGGGTGGTACGACGCCCCGATCACGCGCTACGCGACACGCATCAACGGCATCACCGACCTCGTGCTGACGAAGCTCGACATCCTCACGGGGCTCGAGCAGGTGCCCGTCTGCGTCGCGTACGACGTGAGTGGCGAGCGCTTCGACGAGGTGCCCGTGAACCAGAGCGACTTCCACCACGCGACGCCCGTCCTGGAGTACTTCCCGGGCTGGAGCGAGGACATCTCGACGGCGCGCACGTTCGAGGAGCTGCCGAAGAACGCGCAGGACTACGTGCTGGCGCTCGAGGCCATCAGCGGCACGCGCATCTCGGTCATCGGCGTCGGCCCCGGCCGCGACCAGGTGATCGTCCGCCACGACCTCGTCTGAGAGGCGTCGGCCGGTCGCCGGTCGCCGTTCGCCGCTCGCCAGTGCGGATGTAGGGCTGGTGCGGGTGGCTGCGCGTTCGCCAGTGCGGATGTAGGGCTAAAGCCGCCTTCGGGCCTACATCCGCACTGGCGAAGCGCCGCCAGCTCGACATCCGCACTGGCGAAGCGCCGCCCGCCATCACCTGCGCCTGCGAGGATGGCGGCATGACCGAGCTCATCCTCAGCCCCGCCGAACGCCTCGCGACGGGGGCCGTCTGGAGCGAGGGGCCGCTCTGGATGCCCGCAGAGCACGCCGTGCGGTGGAGCGACATCCCCGGCGATCGCATCCTGCGGTGGGATGCCGCCACGGGAGAGACCACCGAGCACCGCACCGGCGTCGAGTTCACGAACGGCCGCACCCTCGATCACGACGGCACCGTCGTGCAGTGCTCGCACGGCCGTCGGCGGCTCGAGCGCGAGGGGGCGGATGGCGCGCTCGCCTCGATCGCCGACGCCTACGCCGGTGTGCGCCTCAACTCCCCGAACGACGTCGCCGTCGCGCCCGACGGGGCGTACTGGTTCACCGACCCCGACTACGGCATCACGCAGCCTCGCGAGGGCCATCCGGGTGAGCGAGAGTACGGCGCGTGCGGGGTGTTCCGCGTGCGCGACGGCGAGGAGCCCGTCGCCGTGATCTCCGATCTCGACCGGCCGAACGGCATCGCCTTCTCTCCCGACGGGCTGACCCTGTACGTGACCGACACGGGTGCAGAGCCGGCCATCCATGCCTACGACGTCGTCGGCGAGGGCGTCGCGAACGGGCGGTTCTTCGCCGCGCCCGGCGAGGGCGTGCCCGACGGCATCGCGGTCGACGTCGAGGGGCGCGTGTGGTCGTCCGCGGGCGACGGCGTGCACGTGTACACGCCGGACGGCGGGGAGGTCGCGTTCGCGCCGGTCCCGGAGGTCGTCGCGAACGTCTGCTTCGGCGGGACCGGTGGCGACGAGCTCTTCATCGCCGCGACGACGAGCCTGTACCGCGTCCGGACGGCGACGCGGGGCCTCTGACGCGCCGCCCTCTCCCTCGCCCCTCTGCCCCATCCCCTTCTCCGCCAACGGATATCCGTTTGCCGAGAGCGCACCGGATAACGCGGAATCTCATGTGCGTGACGGCAACGGATATCCGTTGGGCAAGAGGAGACGCAGGGGGTCTGAGCGCCTCTCAGCGCGGCAGGCGCGGCACGGCGCCGACGAGCGCCTGCGCGTAGGGGGTGCGCGGGGCATCGAGGAGCGCCCGGGTGGGCCCCTCCTCGACGACCCGTCCGCCCTGCAGCACGACCGTGCGGTCGCATGCCGAGGCGACCGCGGCGAGGTCGTGCGACACCATCACGAGGGCGAGCCCGTGCTCGCGCCGCAGCTCGTCGAGCAGCGCGAGCACCTGCACGCGCGTCGTCACGTCGAGCGCGCTCACCGGCTCATCCGCCAGCAGCACGCGCGGGCGCGAGACGACGGCGCGCGCGATCGCGATGCGCTGCCGCTGGCCGCCGGAGAACTCGTGCGGATACCGCCGCGCGGTGTCGGCCGGGAGGCCGACCGACGCGAGCGCCTCGGCGATGCGCCGATCGGCGTCCGCGCCGCGGGCGAGGCGCAGCGAGCGCAGCGGCTCACCCACGATCCGGTCGATGCGCTGCCGGGGATCGAGCGACGAGTACGGGTCCTGGAACACCGGCTGCACGCTCGCGCGGAAGCGGCGCATGAGCGCGCGGTCGCGCCGGTCGAGCGGGGCGCCGTCGAACAGCGCCTCGCCGGGCTGCGGAGCAGCGAGCCCCAGCAGCAGCCGCAGGATGGTCGACTTGCCCGCCCCCGACTCGCCGACGAGACCGACCGTCTCGCCGGCGCCGACGGAGATCGACACGTCGTCGAGCACGCGCTGCCTGCCGTACGAGAAGCCGGCCCCCCGCAGCTCCAGCACCGTCACGATCCCGCTCCGTCCAGCACGTCGTCGAGGGCGCGGGCGCTCGCGACGAGCGCCTGCGTGTAGGGATGGCCGGGCGCCGCGAGCACGCGCGCGACCGGGCCCTCCTCGACGACCGACCCGTTCTGCAGGACGACGAGGCGCTCGGCCATCCGCGAGACGACCGCGAGGTCGTGGCTGATGAAGAGCAGCGCCATCCCGCGTTCGGCGACGAGTCGCTCCAGCAGCGACAGCACGCCATGCTGCACGGTGACGTCGAGGGCCGTCGTGGGCTCGTCGGCGATGAGCAGGCGCGGCCGCGCCGCGAGCGCGATGGCGATCGCGACCCGCTGCCGCTGCCCGCCCGACAGCTCGTGCGGGAACGCCCGCGCGATCCGCGGATCGGGCAGCGCCACCTCGTCGAGCGCCGCGGCGACCGCGTCGCGCAGTGCGGCGCCGCGCAGACCGAGATGGCGCCGCAGCGGCTCGGCGATCTGCCGGCCGACGCGCATGAGGGGGTCGAGCGCCGTGAGCGGCTCCTGGAACACGATCTGCACGACCGGTCCCCGCAGCGGCCGCAGCACGGCGTCGCGGGCGCCGACGACCTCGCGCCCGTCGAGCAGGATCGAGCCGGACGGCGTCAGCGACGGCGGCAGCAGGCCCGTCGCGGCGAGCGAGGTGAGCGACTTCCCCGACCCCGACTCGCCGATGATGCCGAGCCGTTCGCCGGTGTCGACGGCGAACGACACGTCGCTCACGGGCGTCGCCGACGTCGACCGGATCGTGAGGCCCGAGACCTCGAGCAGGCTCATCGCGCCCTCCGTCTGGTCGGATCGGCGAGGTCGCGCAGGCCGTCGGCGAGGAAGTTCACGCCGAGAACGAGCGCGACGACGGCGAGACCCGGCGCGATGGCGCCGACGGGCGCCGTGAGGACGGTGCCCTGCGCCTCCTGCAGCATGCGTCCCCACGAGGCGTTCGGCGGCGGGGCGCCGAGGCCGAGGTACGACAGGCTCGCCTCGGCGAGCACGGCACCGCCGAACTGCAGGGCGAGGCTGACGGCGAGCGTCGGCGCGATGTTCGGCAGCACGTGTCGGAACACGACGCCGAGAAGCGACGTCCCGCTCGTGCGGGCCGCGGTGACGAACTGCTCCTGGAGCACGCGGCGCGCGAGGATGCGCGTGAGCCGCGCGACGACGGCCGACATCGCGAGCCCGATGGCGAGGCTGGCCGACCACAGCGATGCGCCCTGCACCGCGACCACGAGCATCGCGAGCAGCAGGACGGGGAAGGCGATGACGACGTCGAGCGTCGCCGACACCGTGTCGTCGATCCACGGCCGGGCGAACGCCGCGACGAGACCGACGACGATGCCGATGAGGGCCGCCAGGGCGACCGACCCCGTTCCCACCGCGAGCGCGATGCGCGCGCCCGCCATGAGCTGCGAGAGCAGGTCGCGGCCGAGGCGGTCGGTGCCGAGCGGATGGAGCGGGCCCGGCCCTTCGAGGCGCCCTCCGCTCGTGTCCGCGAGCGGATACGGCAGCCAGACGAGCGAGACGACGGCGGTCAGGACGACGAGCCCCGTGAGCACGGCGCCCACGATGAGCGTCGCCTTCGGCCGGCGGCGCGTCGGCACCGATCCGGTGATCTGCTGGACGGCGACCTGGCTCATCGGTTCCCCGAGACGCTCGTGCGCAGGCGCGGGTCGACGAGGCGCTGGACGATGTCGGCCGCGAAGCCGATCAGCAGCACGAACAGCGTGCTGACGACGAGCACGCCCTGGATCACCTGGAAGTCGTGCTGCTCGATCGCCTGCAGCAGCATGCTGCCGAGGCCCGGAAGGGTGAAGACGCTCTCGACGACGACGGCGCCGAGGAGGGTCGTCGACAGCTCGATGCCGAGCACGGCGATGACCGGCACGGCGCCGTTGCGCACGCCGTGGCGCAGCAGGGCCTCCGTCGTCGACGCGCCGCCCGCCCGCGCGGTGCGCAGGTAGTCGCTGCCGAGCACGTCGAGCGTGGCCGACCGCACGTAGCGGCTGAGCGAGGCGCTCATGACGACCACGATCGCGATGACCGGCAGGGTGAGCGACCGCAGCGCATCGGCCGGGTCCTCCCAGTCGTCGCGGGGGAAGCCCCCGGAGGGCAGGAGGCCGAGCCCGAGCGCGAACACCCAGACGAGGACGACTCCGACCCAGAAGACCGGGACGGCGACGCCGAGCTGGGCGAAGCCCGACAGCGCGATGCCGTACCAGCGGTCGGCCTTCACCGCGGCGGTGATGCCGATCGCGAGGGAGACGAGCAGGGCGACGGCGAACGCGATGAGGGTGAGCGGGATGGTCACCGCGAGGCGGTCGGCGATGTCGGGGCCGATGGGGCGGGAGCTCAGGAACGACTCGCCGAGGTCGAGTCGCAGCAGCTGACCGGCCCACGTCGCGAACTGCTGCAGGAGGGGCTGGTCGGAACCGACCTGCGCCCGGGCGGCGGCGATCTGCTCGGGCGTCGCGTCGACCGACAGCAGGGCGTTCGCGGGATCGCCCGGCAGCAGTCGCAGCAGCACGAACACCGCGATCATGGCGACGACGAGCGAGACCGCGAGGAACGCGGATCGGCGCAGCAGGTAGGCGAGCATGTGTTCTCAGGAGGGGCCTGTGTCGTCAGACGGCGACGGGGCGCCGGCAGGCGGCGCCCCGTCGCGGGTCAGGACTTGACGATGTCGTAGGCGAAGAACTGCGAGTTCAGGCCGTTGACGGGGTACCCGCTGAGGTCGCTCGAGGCGACGACGATCTGCGGGTAGAGGTACAGCCAGACGCTCGCCGCGTCCTCGGCGATCTTCTCGTTGACCTGCGTCAGCAGGGCGGTCTGCTCGTCGGTCGTCTCGGCCTGCTCGGCCTCGGCGACCCACTGCTGCACGTCGGCGTCGTCGTAGCCCCAGTAGAAGTCGGGGTTGCCGTACCAGACGACGTCGCGGTCGTTCACGTGCTCCTGCAGGGTGGCTTCGAAGTCCTGCTCCTGGAAGACCTTCGTGTACCACTCGTCGGCGCTGATCGTGTTGATCTCCACCGTGATGCCGACCTCGGCGAGCTGCGACTGCAGGAACTCCGCGACGACGGGGTGCGGGTCGTAGCTCGGGGTGTCGAGCGTGAACGTGAAGCCGTCGGCGTAACCCGCCTCGGCGAGCAGCTCGCGCGAGAGGTCGGGGTCGTAGGGGTTGACGCCCGTGAGGTCCTCGTACCAGGGGTCGGTCGGCGGAACCATGGAGCCGATGAGCGTGCCGTAGTCGCCCCAGATCGACTCGAGCAGCTGCGAGGTGTCGATCGCCGAGTACACGGCCTTGCGCACGAGCGCGTCGTCGAACGGCGCGACGCGGTCGTTGAACGCGAGCAGCTCCTTCGTCGTCGACGTCCCCTCGCTCACGACGAAGTCGTCGTCGCCCTCGAACTGCGCGAGGGCATCCGGGCTCTGGATGGTCGTGATGACGTCGATCTCCCCCGAGAGCAGGGCGTTGTTCTGCGCCGTCGCGTCGGTGAAGTAGGTGTAGACGGCCTCGGCGTTCTCCGCCGGCTCGCCCCAGTAGTCGTCCCAGCGCGCGAGGGCGAGGGTCGAGCCCTTCTGCCACTCGTCGAGCGTGTAGGGGCCGGTGCCGTCCTCGCTGTCGGTGATGTCGCCGGCTGCGTCGTTCACGATCCAGACGTAGCTGAGGTTGTAGAGGAACGAGATCGAGCGCTCCGACAGCGTGAAGACGACCGTCCGGTCGTCGGGCGTCGCGATGTCGGAGATGACCTCGAAGCTCGACTTGCGGGCCGAGACGGAGTCGTCGGCCGTGACGGCCTCGACGCTCGAGCGCACATCCGCCGACGTGAGAGGGTCGCCGGAGTGGAAGGTGACGCCCTCGCGGAGGGTGATCGTGTAGGTGAGGCCGTCATCCGAGACCTCGGCGTCCTCCGCGAGGAGCGGCTCGATCTCGCCGTCGTCGGCGAGGCGGTAGAGGCCCTCGTAGACGTTGCCCGTGAGGGCCTCCGTGACGCCCTGGCCGCCGCCCTGCGTGTTGCTGAGGTTGGTGGGCTCGTACAGCGAGCCGATGAAGATGGTCTCGTCCTCGCTGGCGGTGTCGTCGGACGCGCCGCCGGCGCAGCCCGCGACGAGCGCGAGCGACAGGGTGAGGCCCGCGGACAGGGCGATGCGGGATGTTCTCATGGGTACTCCAGGGTGAGAGCGCGCGGCCTCACGCCGCGTAGATGTCGAAGCCGTCGCGGAAGACGACGTTCTTCTCGCCTGCTCGGATGGGCAGCGGGAACCGGTTGGATGCGGGCGGCAGCGGGCAGTTGTACTGCGCCGAGAAGCCGCACGGGGGCACGAACGCCCTGTTGAAGTCGAGGACGACCGACCCCTCGTCGTCGCGCAGCCGGACGAAGAGGAAGCGGCCGGACCCGTAGGTCTCGGCGCCGTTCGTCTCGTCGGCGAACACGAGCAGCAGGGTGCCGCCGTCGTCGAAGGCGGCGAGCGTGTACTCGCGGCCGTCGAGCTCGAGGCGGATGTCGCCGGGGACGACGAGGTCGCGCGTGCCGCCGTTGTCGCGGATGTGCTCGAACGGCACCGTGCGGTCGCCGTCGACGGGAGTGAACCGGCCCTCGAGCACCCACGCGGGGTCGTATGCATAGGTGTCGATGCGGTCGAAGGCCCGGATGGCGGGGGAATCGGAATCCCAGAAACGCAGGCCGTGCTCGGGCTCGCCCGTGTCGAGGTCGGTCCGCTGCACGCGGGTGACCTGCACGGTCGCCGGCGCGGCGGCCTGCTCGGCGTCGAGGTCGGGCAGTGCGCCCGTCCATCGGGTCTCGACGAGGGCGAGGTTCCCCGTCGCCGAGGTGACGGCGTCGCGGCGCTCGGCCTGCCAGCGGGTGTGCTCTTCGAATCCGGACATCGCCATCCATTCTCGCGCATGCGGCGGCCAGGGGGACTCTCGCCCAACGGATATCCGATTGTCGAGAGCACAGCGGATGACGCGCAAACAGGTGCCCGCACGGCCAACGGATATCCGTTGGGCGAGAAGAAGGGCGAGAAGAAGGGCGAGAAGAAGAGGGAAGAAGAGCGGCGAGGGAGGGCGGCAGCGAGCAGGGAGGAGAGTGAGGGGGGAGGATGGACCGGTGAAGTTCTGGATCGGCGGTTGGGGGCCCGCGCAGGGCGCGGAGTCGGAGGGCATCTCGCTCGTCACGGCGGGCGAGGCGGACTCGCCCCTGTCGGGCGGCATGCTCGCCGACCGGGGGCTCGCGGCGCAGGCGGAGTCGGCGTCGTGGCTGGCGGCGCACCCGTCGCGCGACATCGTGTACGCGGCGCTCGAGGCGGATGGCCGGATCGCCGCGTTCCGCAGGACGGGGGAGGCCTCCCTCGCCCCGCTCGGCGAGAGCGTCGAGGCGGGCGCCGCGGTGTGCCACATCCAGGTCGCCGCCGACGGCACGCACCTCGTCGCCTCGTGCTGGGGCGACGGCCGCGTCGTGCACGTGCCGCTCCGCTCCGACGGCTCGCTCGGCGCGCCGACGACCGGTGCCGCGGCCGCCGATCCCTACGCGGTCGCGCGCGAGCCCGATCTCACCGATGTGCGCGACGGTGAGGGCACGGTCGACGCGGGCGAGCTGCTCGCGCAGGGCGCGACGCCGGGCGACATCGCATCGCTCCTGACCGAGCGCGCCCCCGACTGGTCGGGCGCCATGGACCTCCGCGCGCTCGTCGACGCAGAGGCCGACCCGAGCCGCATCGCGGCGCTTCTCGCGGGCGGCGAGGCCGACGACGGGCTCGCCGGCCTCCTCGCGGCACTCGGACAGGCCGACGCCGACCCCTTCGACGACCCGGCCGTGCGCGGCATCCTCGCCGCCGTGCGCGAGCGCGACGTGCTCGTCGACGCGGCGCCGGCGTCGTCCGAGCCGCGCCCGTCGCGCGCGCACTGCGCCGTCGCGCTGCCCGGCGGCCGTGTCGCGACGACCGATCTCGGCTTCGACCTCGTGCGCATCTGGCGCACGTCGCCGCGCGGCCTCGTGCTCGATCACGAGGTGGTGCTGCCGTTCGGGGTGGGGCCGCGGCACCTGCTGCTCCACCCGAGCGGGCACCTGCACGTCGTCACGGAGTTCTCGTGCGAGGTCTTCACGCTCGCGCAGGGAGCGGATGGCCGCTGGGCTCTGCGCGGGGGCATCGCCGCATCGCCCGACGTGCGAGGCGGAGACACCGCGGCGGAGCTCGCCCGCTCGCGTGACGGAGAGGTGCTGTACGCGGGCATCCGCGGCTCCGACGCGATCGCGGTGCTGCGGGTGCGGGGCGCGGGCGAGGCGCTCGAGCGGGTCGCGCTCGTCGAGGCCGGGGTCGCGATCCCCCGGCATCACGTGGTCGGCCGCGACGCCCTGCTCATCGCCGGCCAGGGATCGAGCGAGATCGTGTCGCTTCCGCTGGACGGCCGCACGGGCGTCCCCGGGCGGGTGCGGCACCGGCTGCCGCTCGCGAGCCCGACCGTGCTGCTGCCGACCCGGTAGGACGGCGGCCGTTCGCCCCGATGCCGCCCCGCCTCAGCGCACGGCGGCCGTTCGCCCCGACGCCGCCCCGCCTCAGCGCACGACGGCGTAGCCCGCCTCGGCGACGGCGGCGTCCACAGCCGCCGGGTCGAGCGGGGCGGCGGCGCGCACGGTGACGCGCGACGTGCCGCCGGCGTTCAGCTCGACGTGGACGCCCGCGACGCCCGGCAGCGCCGACAGCTCCTCCGTGACGGCCGACACGCAGTGCCCGCACGTCATGCCGTCGACGAGCACGACCTGCGCCGCCTCGGGTCGCGCCGAGTCCGACCCCGAGCCCGACGGCGCCATGCAGCACGCTCCGTCCGCGTCCGACGCCGCGCCGCCGCAGCATCCTCCCGCGTTCGCGTCCGTCAGTCCGAGGTCGATGCGTCCGTCGATGCCCATACGCGCCAGAGTACCCCCAGGGGGTATGTCAGGCAAGCTGAGCGAGGGCCGTCGCGAGCGCCTCCTCGTCGATGCGGGTGGAACGTCCGTCGTCCACCACGACCTCGCCGTCGACCATCACGGTGTCGACGATCCGCGGCGTCCCCGTCGTCAGCAGCGACGCCGCCGCATCCGTCACCGGCAGGCAGGCGAAGTCGCGGTCGAAGCGGATGACGGTCAGGTCCGCTCGTGCGCCCGCGGTGATGCCCGGCGTCCCTCCCAGCCCGTGCGTCGCCATCCCGATCATGTCGGCGGCGCCGAGCAGGTCGGCCCTGCCGTGCGCGGCGCGCTGTGTGTACGCGCCCGTCCGGATGGTCTCGAGCATGTCCTGACGGTCGTTCGACCCGGCACCGTCGACGCCGACCGACACCGCGACCCCGGCCTCGCGCATCGCGAGCACGGGCGCGAACCCCGATCCGAGCCGCAGGTTCGAGACGGGGTTCCACGAGACCCCGACGCCGTGCGCGGCGAACAGGTCCATGGCCTCGCGCGAGAGCTGCACGGCGTGCACCGCGAGCAGCCGCTCCCAGACGAACGCGGCGTCGTGCAGATACGTCACGGCGTCCATCCCCGTGTGCGCTCGGCACTGGTCGTCGTCGGTCGTCGTCTCGAGCAGGTGGATCATGACGGGCATGTCGCGCGCGTCGGCGAAGGCGCGGACGACGCGCATGCCCTCGCGCGTGAGCGTGCGCGGGTTCGGCACCGCGAGGCCGATCGTCACCCGTGAGCCCGCGGCGGACGCACGCAGGCGATCGACGTCGGCGAGCGCGTCGTCGAGCGGCTGCATGAGACGGGGGTCGAATCCCCAGCGGCGGCCGGCGTCCGCGCGGTCGGCGACGCCGCGGCCCAGCACGGCGCGCACGCCGACGTCACGCAGTCCGCGCAGCACCGCATCGTGCACCTCGGGGGAGGGATGCGGCCACATGTGCTCGACGAGCGTCGTCGATCCGCTCCGGAGCCCCTCGAGCGCGCCGGCGACGGCGGCGAGGTACGCCCGCTCGGGTGCGACGTCGGCCATGTGCTCGCCGACGGTCAGCAGCCACGCGAGCAGCGGCTGCCCCTCTCCGACGCCGCGGCAGGTCGACTGCTGCAGGTGCGTGTGCGTGTTCGCGAACCCCGGCAGCACATGGGAACCGCGTCCGTCGATCGCGTCGGCCACGGGCCATCCGCGATCGCCGTGTGCGCGCACCTCGACGATCGCGCCGTCCTCGATGAGCACGTCGCGGTGCGGGACGAACTCCTCGCCGTTCCAAACGGAGGAGTCGAGGATGGCCGACGGCCGTCGCGTCGGCGCGGCGCGCAGGAGCGGGGAGGGGGTCATGACCTCAGCGTGAGGGTGGGGCGGCCCGCCATGCAAACCCCGAGAGTGTATGTAACTCAGAGTTTACAAGGCGCAGTATGGACAAGATCGCATGCAATCCTGCACAGTGGAGCCACTGCCCAGGCGATCGGCGTCCCGGGGCACCCTGGCCACGGGATGTGGCCGAGAGAGCAGGATCACCATGACCGCGAACCCCTCGTACGACCTCGCCGAGCTCGAGAAGGAAGCCCGCATGGGCGGCCTCGGCGGGCTGCGCACCGACGTCGAGGTGCCCCGCATCGACGTGTCCGATTTCGAGAACCGCCGGGAGGAGATCACCGAGCAGCTGTGGCGTGCGGCGACGGAGATCGGCTTCTTCCAGCTCGTGAACCACCCCATCCCGCAGGAGATGGTCGACGAGGCGTTCGCCCGTTCCGCGGCGTTCTTCGACCTCCCGCGCGGAAGCAAGGAGAAGCTGCCCCTCGTCAAGGCCGACAACGCCGGCTGGGAGCACACGAGCCAGGTGCGCCCGTCGGTGAGCACCCCCGATCAGAAGGAGTCGTACCAGATCACGCGCCCGCACATGGCCGCTCTCTGGCCCGACGAGGAGGAGCTGCCCGGCTTCCGCTCGTTCATGCTCGACTTCGAGTCGCAGTGCTGGGCGCTCGCGATGCAGGTGCTGTCGTGCTTCGCCGATCGCCTCGGGTTCGCGCGCGACTTCTTCGCGGAGGCGCACGACCCGTCGAGCGACGCGTACCAGTCGACGCTCCGGCTCATCCACTACTACGCGCTCCCGGAGGAGCTGCGCGATCAGCCCGGCGTCTGGCGCGCGGGCGCCCACACCGACTTCGACTGCCTCACGCTGCTCTTCCAGCGCACGGGCCAGGGCGGGCTGCAGGTGTGCCCCGGCCGCGATGTCGACGCCCCCGAGTGGACGCCCGTCGTGCCGAGCGACGACGCGATCACGTGCAACATCGGCGACATGCTCATGCGCTGGAGCGACGACCAGCTGCTGTCGAACTTCCACCGCGTGCGCGTGCCGGGCGCCGGCGAGTACACGGGCGCGCGCTACAGCATCCCGTTCTTCGCGCAGGCGAACCGCGACGTCGTCATCGAGCCGCCCCAGGGCACGTACCCTCCCCTCACCGCACGCGACTACCTCGACCAGCGGGTGGCGGCGAACTACGCGCGCGGCCGCGGGTAATCTGCTGAGCAGAGCGGGCGGGGCGGGCGACGATCGAGGCGCCCGCCC
>NZ_JBSHGQ010000027.1:0-53235 GCF_053617895.1 Microbacterium sp. NPDC055683
GTCTCCGGGGCCGCCGCTGTGTGCGTCAGGGCATCAGTCCTTGCGGACCGTCCACTTTCCGCGGGTGGCGCCGAGCAGGATGCCCGCGCCGGCCAGGATCACCAGCAGTGCCAGCGGGATGGCGTCGAACTCGCCGCCCGTCGGAGACAGGCCGCCGTTGCTCGAGCCGTTGCCGTTCGCGCTGCTGGAGCTGTTCGCGTTCGAGCTGCTCGACGCGCTCGCGCCGTCATCGCTCGAGGCGTCCGAATCGCTGTCGCTCGAGGCGCTGGCATCGGCATCGGCCGAGCTGCTCGAGTCCGCCGAAGCGCTCGAGTCAGCCGAGGCGTCAGCCGTGCTGTCCGCCGTCGCGTCGGCCGTGGCGCTCGAGTCGGCCGAGGCGTCAGCCGTGGCATCGGCGGTCGAGTCGGCCGTCGCGTCAGCGTCAGCCGAGGCGTCGGCGTCAGCCGAAGCGTCAACGTCAGCCGAGGCGTCGGCGTCAGCCGAAGCGTCGGCGTCTGCGGTGGCGTCGGCGTCGTCCTGGATCGCGACCGGGGTCGTGATCTCGGCGCCGTCCTCGTCCGTCCCGACGACCTCGTAGTCGCCGGGCTCGGCGTCCTCCGGGATCGGGATGCACGTGCCGGCCGGCAGGTTGCCGTCGGCGTCGGCCGTGACGACCACGGGGTCGCCCACCGGGGTGCCGTCGGCATCCGTCAGCTGCAGGCTGACCTCGCTGCCCGGCTGCCAGCCGCCCGACGTGACCGCGGCGCACGCACCGGGCTCGACGGGCGTCTCGACCTCGAGGGTCGGGGCGTACACGGCCACCGTGGCGACCGCGTCGTTCCCGAACTCGTCGACCGCGGCGAGCGTGAAGTCGCCCGCCTCGCTCTCGGTCGCGACCGCGACGGCGGTGCCCTCCGGCAGGTTGCCCTCGCCGTCGGCCGTGACGACGACGGGCTCGCCCGCGTCCACGCCCTCAGGATCGGTCAGCTGCAGGGTGACATCGCTCTCCGGCACCCAGCCCCCGGACGTGACCACGGTCTGACCGCCGGCGGGAACCGGCGACGTGGCCTCGAGAGTGGGATCGATGGCCGCGATGACCTCGACGGGAGCCGAGACCTCCGCACCGTGCGCGTCCGTCGCGACGACGGCGAGCACGTCGCCCTCGACGGCGTCGGCCGGGATGGCCACCGTCGTGCCGGCGGGGACGGCGCCGTCGGCGTCCGTCGTCACCGTCACGGGATCGCCCGCCGCGACGCCGTCGGCGTCCTCGAGCTGGAGGGTCACCTCGTCGGAGCCCTGCCACCCGCTCGACGTCACCGTGGTCGCACTGCCGGCCGGAACCGGCGACGTGGCCTCGATGGCCGGCGCGTAGACCGCGACGGGCGCGTCGACCGTGTTGCCGTCGCCGTCCGTTCCGACGACCGCGTAGTCGCCCGCAGGAAGATCGGCCGGGATGGCCACCGTCGTGCCGGCGGGGACGTTGCCGTCGCCGTCCGTCGTGACGACCACCGGCTCGCCCACGGGGGTGCCATCGGCGTCCTGGAGCTGCAGGGTGACCTCCGACTCCGGCAGCCAGCCGCCCGACGTGACCTCGGTCTCACCGCCGGCGGGAGCCGGCGATGTCGCTTCGAGCGTCGGGTCCACGGCCGCCACGATCTCGACCGTGTCGGAGACGGCGGCACCGTTGGCGTCGGTCGCGACGACGGCGAACACGTCGCCCTCGGCCGCGTCCTCGGGCGTCGGGACCGTCGTGCCGGCGGGGACGCTTCCGTCTCCGTCCGTCGTGACGACCACGGGCTCGCCCACGGGGGTGCCGTCAGCGTCCTCGAGCTGGAGGGAGACCTCCGACTCGGGCAGCCAGCCGCCCGACGCGACCTCCGTCGCGTCGCCGGCCGTGACCGGAGAGGTGACCTCGATGACGGGAACGTAGACCTCGACGGGAGCGGAGACGGAGTTGCCGTCGCCGTCCGTCGCGACCACCGTGTGCTCGCCCGCGGCGGCATCCGACGGAACGGGGACCGCGGTGCCGGCCGGAACCGCACCCGCGTCATCCGTCGTGACGTCGACCGGCTCGCCCACGGGGTTGCCGTCGGCGTCGGTCAGCTGCAGCGAGAGCGGTGCGAGGGGCGCCCAGCCGCCCGACGTCACCGTGGTCTCACCGCCGGCCGGAACCGGCGAGGTCGCCTCGATGGCGGGGGCGATGACCTCGACAGGAGCCGAGACCCCCGCGCCGTTCGCGTCGGTGCCGACGACCGTGTAGTCGCCAGCGGGTGCGTCGGCCGGGATGGCGACGACCGTGGTGGCCGGAACCGCGCCCGCGTCGTCGGCCGCGACCGTGACGGGCTCGCCGACGGGGTTGCCGTCGCCGTCCGTCAGCTGCAGCGTGACGTCCGAGAGCGGCACCCAGCCGCTCGACGTGACCTCGGTCTCGCCACCCGCGATCTCGGGCGACGTGGCCTCGATGATCGGCGCGTAGACCTCGACAGGCGCCTCGGCGGCGTTGCCGTCGGGGTCGCTCGCCACAAGCGTCAGCGTGCCGGCCGGGGTCTCCGCGGGAATGGGGACCGTCGTCCCGGCGGGGACGTCGCCGTCGCCGTCCGTCGTGACGACCACCGGCTCGCCCACGGGGGTTCCGTCGGCGTCCTCGAGCTGCAGCGTGACCTCGCTCGCGGGGTTCCACTGCGTCGACTCGACCTCGGTGCTGCCTCCGGCAGGAACCGGCGACGACGCCGTGAGCGTCGGGCTGACCGCGCCGATCTCGACGACGACGGGGGCCTCGGCCACCGCGCCGTCGGCGTCGGTGCCGACGACCGTGTAGTCGCCCTCGGGAGCATCAGCCGGGATCGGGACCGTCGTTCCGGCGGGGACGTCGCCGTCGCCGTCCGTCGTGACGACCACCGGCTCGCCCACGGGGGTTCCGTCGGCGTCCTCGAGCTGCAGCGTCACCTCGCTGGCGGGCTGCCAGCCGGCGGACGTGATCTGCGTGGCGTCGCCCGGCGCGACGGGGCTCGTCGCCTCGAGCGTCGGCGCGTACACCTCGACGGACGCCTCGGCGGTGTTGCCGTCGGGGTCGCTCGCGACGAGCGTCAGCGTGCCGGCGGGCGTGCCGGCCGGGATCGGGACGACGGTGCCGTCCGGGACGGCTCCCAGGTCGTCCGTCGTGGCCGTCACGGGCTCGCCCACGGGGGTGCCGTCGGCGTCCTCGAGCTGCAGCGTCACCTCGGACGCCGGAACCCAGCCGCCCGACGTGACGTCGGCGTCCGTGCCCGCGGGGACGGGCGACTCGACGCCGAGTGTCGGGGTCAGCGGAGCGTCGGCCTCGACGGTGAGCGTGTCGGTGATCTCGGCGCCGTTCTCGTCGGTCGCCACCACCGGGTAGTCGCCGTCAGGGGTGCCTTCGGGGACCAGCACGCACGTGTCGACGGGCAGGTTGCCGTCGCCGTCCGCGACCGCCGTCACCGCAGCGCCGACGGGGTTGCCGTCTGCGTCGGTGAGCTGGATCGTGACCGTGCTGCCGGGGACCCAGCCGCCCGACGTCACGGGCGTGCACACGCCCGGCGCCGCGGGCGACGTGACCTCGAGAGTCGGCGCGTAGACCGTGACGGGCGCGTCGATCGCGTTGCCGTCGGGGTCGGAGCCGTTGACCGTGTAGTCACCTGGCGGCGTGTCCGCCGGGATCGTGAGGCACGTGTCGACCGGGATGACCCCGTTCGCGTCGGCCGTGACCGTCACGGGCGTGCCGAGCGGGTTGCCGTCGGCGTCGCGCAGCTCGAACGTGACCTCGCTGTTCGGCGCCCATCCGTCGGAGGTGATCGCGGCGCACGAGCCGGCGGGTGCCGGCGAGGCCACCTCGAGCGTCGGCGCGACCGCGAGGGCGCAGGCGTCGATGCGGACGCCGGCGTTGCCGATGCTGAGACGCGCGAGATCGCCGCCCACGAGCCCCAGGCTCAGGGCCGAGACCTCGAGGCCGGTCGTGAGGTCGCCCGCTGCCGACGTGCAGGTCGTCGTCTCCTGATGGTTGATCTGGAGGGAGAGGAACTGCGCGAGGATGTCGAGGAACGGATCCACGGCTGCGCGGACCGGCACCGTGATGAGATCGGTCTTGATGGTCGTGAACAGCGAGTAGAGCACGCCGTCCGGGTCGGTGAGGATCGGGCTCAGCGCCGCGGATGCGAGCTGGGCGGCGGAGACGATCGGCGCGAAGACGAGGCATGCGCTGCCCGTGCACGGCTGCACGATCTCGCCCGCGAGGTTGATCGAGAACGCCGCGTCCCCGACGATCGGCACCGCGCCGCTGAAGTTCAGCTGCACCGACTCGAGCGAGGTCGCGACGGTCTCGAGCGTCACCTCGAGCACCTTCTCGATGACGTCGTGCACGCTGCTCGCGATGAAGGGGTAGGTCGTCGAGTCGATGAGCTCCGTGTTGGGGTCCTGGTTGTTCAGTCCCACGGGGCGGTCGGGGATCACGCCGTCGTCGTTGCCGCCGAAGCGGCCGAGGTCGATCGTGATGGTGCCGTCGCCGAGGTTGAGCGAGACGAGGCCGTCGTCGGTCGTGATCGGCGCGAGCAGGAGCGCGTCGAGCACGTCCTGCTGCAGCGTCGTCGCGATGTCGACGTCGAGGCTCGCACCCGGCACGAGCTCGATGAGGCTCGTGAGGTCGAGGGCTCCGTTGATCGTGTCGACGAGCGTCTGCTCGACGTTCGCGGTCGCATCGCTGAGGCCGTCCGCCGCCTGATCGATGACGGGCGAGTGGAGAGTGAGGTCGGCGCCTGCGAGACGGTACTGGCCGAGGCCTCCCACCCCGTCGGGGTCGAGGAACTCGCCCGCGACGGCCTCCACCCACGCGCCGCCGAGGCCGACGTTGAGGTCGGCCCGGTCGATGAGGGTGTCGGTGATGCCCGAGACGCCGGCCTCCTGCAGGATCGCGAGGAGGTTGATGCTGGCCATGCCGAAGTTCGCGTCGTCGCCGTCGAGGGTGACCCCGCCGTCGCCGCCCGCGATGCCCGAGATGGCCTCGCCGTTCTGCCCGTCGGTCGCCGTGGACTCGCTGAGGAGCACGCCGGCCTGGCCGAAGTCGAGGAACTGGTCGATCGGCAGCGAGATGCCGCCGAAGTCGATGAGCTGGCTCCCGAAGAGCTCCGCCTGGAGCGTCTCCTGGTTCGGTCCCGGGTCCGACACCGAGCCGGCGTGCGAGTGCGCGCCGCCCGCGATGTCGGTACCGCCGATCGTCGAGTCGAGGACGCTCGCCTCGGCCTCCGTCGGCTCATCGGGGTAGGTGTCGAGACCGGCGGCCAGCGCCGGATTCGTCGTCGACACGATCATCGCCGCGGCGACCGCCGCCGCTGTTCCCGTGAGGAGAACGGGCAGACGCCCGATCCTCCTCGTTCGTGCGCCGCCGCGTGGTCGCGGAACGGATGGTTGCTGTCGCATCTACCTCGCCCTTCTCAGAACGTGGCTCCCCCAGATGCCGGCATTCGCCGACGAGCACCGCCGCCAGTATTACGGGATCTCGACCCAGCTGTCCACAGGAACTTCCGATATATCTCCCAGGTTCCTGCGGGCGAGGAAACCCCCGCTCACGGTCGGGTTCCGACTATCCGGGGAGCCATGGGGACGACGCGGAGCGCACGCGTCCGACGGTCTTCCGGCCCACGAAAACGACTGGTATGGATGCGCGCGCGAGAGCGTCGTCCTCGCGCTCCGATGACGATATGCACGGCGTGCACGCAGACATGCTCCCGAGGGCATGCCAAAAGGGCTCCGCGCGTGCCGATGCCGGCATACGCACGTCAGCCGGTCAGGCTCCCAGCCGCCTCAGCGCCGACTGGACGACGTTCTTCGCGGAGGCGGCGGCTCGGCCCACCGTCTCGGCGACGCGCGCGGCGGGCTCGGGCAGTGCGACGGAGGCCGCCGCCTCCGCCGCGAGCTCGGCCTCGTCGACGAAGAACGGCACGAGCCAGTCGTCGACCGCCTCGAGCGGTTCGGGGGACAGGCTGTAGTAGCGGTGCTGGCCTTCTTCGCGCACGGACACGAGGCCCGCCTCCCGCAGCACCTTGAGGTGCTTGGACACGGTCGGCTGGCTGACGCCGAGCTCGGCGACGATCTCGGAGACGCTCGTCCCGTCGTATCCCTCCGACGATCGACGGAGCAGAAGCCGAAGGATGTCGCGCCTCGTGCCGTCCGCGATCACGTCGAAGATGTCCGCCATGCCGATAGGTTAGCCGCGCCCGCCGCCGAGTACCATGATGGGCGACCTGGGCGCGAGAGGGGACGGCATGGCGACGAGCCCGTCTGCGGCGTTCGCCGATGCGCTGCGCCGGCTCCCGCGGCGGTCCGGACAGCTCTTCCGGGACTTCACGACGTCCTCGCCCGCCCGGTTCGCGGTCCTCGTCTTCCTCTCGCTCATCCTCCTCTTCACGGCCCTGCTCTCGCTGCCCATCGCGAGCGAGAGCCGCACCCACACCCCGCTCGCCGACGCGCTCTTCACGGCCGTCTCCACGATCTGCGTGACGGGCCTCGCGACGGTCGACATGGCCACGCACTGGTCGGCGTTCGGACACGTCGTCATCTTCGTCGGCGTCAACATCGGCGCCCTCGGCGCGCTCACGCTCGCGAGCGTGCTGGGCCTCGTCATCTCGAAGCGGCTCGGCCTGCGCGCGAAGCTCATCGCCGCGGGCGACACGAACCCCCTCCGCTCGCACGGCGGCGTCGTCAACGAGGGCCAGGCCGTCCGCCTGGGCGAGATCGGCCAGCTCCTGCGCGTCGTGGCGCTCTCGACGCTCGTCATCGAGGGGGTCGTGTCGATCCTCCTCTACGTGCCCATCCTCTGGGCCGGGTACAGCTGGCTCGATGCGCTGTGGATCGCGCCGTACTACGCGGCCATGTCGTTCACCAACACCGGCTTCACGCCGACGGTGGGCGGGCTCGAGTCGTTCCACACCGACTACTTCTTCCTCGCCGTGCTGATGGCGTCCGTCTTCCTCGGCAGCATCGGCTTCCCCGTCATCTACGCCCTGTCGAAGCAGCTCTCGAAGCCCAAGAAGTGGCCGCTGCACACCAAACTGACGCTCATCACGACCGTCATCCTCTTCGTCGCGGGCGGCCTGGTCTTCCTCGTCCTGGAGTACGGCAACCCCGGAACGTGGGGCGAGAGCGACGCATGGGACACGATCTTCCAGGCGTTCTTCCTCTCCGCCATGACCCGTTCGGGCGGCTTCTCGGTCATCGATCCGGGCGAGCTCTACGATTCGTCGATGCTGGCGGCGTCCATGCTCATGTTCGTCGGCGGCGGCTCCGCGTCGACGGCGGGCGGCATCAAGGTCACGACGCTCGCCGTGCTCGCCCTCTCGGTGTGGTCGGAGGCGCGCGGCCGCCGCAGCGTCGAGGTCTTCGGCCGCCGCATCCCGAGCGACGTGCAGCGCGTCGCCGTCGCCGTGCTCGCGTGGGGCGCGACGATCGTCGCGCTGTCGACGATCGTCATCGCGCAGATCACGAAGGCGCCGCTCGCCGAGGTGCTGTTCGACGTCATCTCGGCGTTCGCGACGGTGGGGCTCTCGACGGGGCTGACGGCGGAGCTCCCCGACGCCGCGGTGTACGTGCTCGCCGTGACGATCTTCATGGGGCGCGTTGGTACAGTGACCCTCGCCGCGGCCGTGGCCGCGACCTCGAAATCGCAGCAGTACGCGCTGCCCGTCGAAAGGCCGATCGTTGGTTGAGCAGATCCGCAGCGACGCCCCCGTCCTCGTCATCGGGCTGGGCCGCTTCGGCGCCGCATGCGCGGGAGAGCTCGACCGTCTCGACCGCGACGTGCTCGCCATCGACGACAACCTCGAGCTCGTGCAGAAATGGTCGGAGCGCGTCACCCACGCCGTGCAGGCCGACGCCCGCAGCCTCGAGGCGCTGCAGCAGATCGGCGCCGCCGACTTCCAGGTCGCCGTCGTCGCCGTGGGGTCGTCGATCGAGGCCTCCGTGCTCATCACGGCCAACCTCGTCGACCTCAAGGTGCCGCAGATCTGGGCGAAGGCGGTCTCGCAGTCGCACGGCAAGATCCTCGCCCGCGTGGGCGCGAACCACGTCATCTACCCCGAGCGCGAGGCCGGCGAGCGCGTCGCGCACCTCGTCAGCGGCCGGATGCTCGACTTCATCCGCTTCGACGACGACTTCGTGCTCGCGAAGATGTACCCGCCGAAGTTCATCCGCGGCATCGGGCTCAACGAGTCGGGCGTGCGCACGAAGTACAGCGTGACCGTCGTGGGCGTGAAGAGCCCCGGGAAGCCGTTCCGCTACGCCGAGGCGAACACCGTGGTCACGAACCACGACCTCATCATCGTGTCGGGGACGAACGAGGACATCGAGCGCTTCGCGTCGCTCGACCGCTGACGCTCATGCGCCCTGGGCGAGCTCCTTCGCCCGGGCGATCGCGGCGTCTGCCGCCTCGCGGAAGACGCCGTCGAGAGCCGCCCCCTGCAGCACGGCGATGGCCCGCTCCGTCGTCCCCTTGGGGCTCGTGACGCGTCGGCGCAGCTCGGCGGGGTCCTCGCCCGTCGCGTCGAGGAGAGCGGACGCGCCGATGAAGGTGCCTTCCGTCATGGCGCGCGCATCCGCCTCGGAGAAGCCGTGCTCCACGGCGACGCGCGTGAACAGCTCGACGAGCAGGTAGACGTACGCGGGTCCGGAGCCGGAGATCGCCGAGAGCGCATCGATCCGGTCCTCCGGCACCTCGATGACGATGCCGACCGTCTCGAAGAGGCGCCGCACGAGCGCGACGTCGTCGTCGGAGGTCGCAGCGCCGCGCACGAGCCCCGTCACGCCCTTGCCGACGAGGGCCGGGGTGTTGGGCATCGAGCGGAGCACCGACACGTCGTCTCCGAGGATGGTCCGGAAGGTCTCGAGCGTCACACCGGCCGCGAGGCTCACGACGATCGCGTCGTCCCGCAGGGCGGGGGCGATCTCGCGCAGCAGGTCGGGGACCATGGCGGGCTTCACGCCGATGAAGACCACGCGGGCTCCCGAGGCCGCGCGCGCGTTGCCGCCCGGCTCCTCCTCGAGCGCGATGCTCGTGACGCCGTCGAGGTCGGAGAGCCCGGCGGCCTTCGCCGCGGAGCGGTTGGTCGCGAACAGGGCGGCGTCGCCGGACAGTCCGCTCGCGACGAGACCGCGCAGGATCGCGCCGCCCATGGAGCCGGCACCGAGGAACGCGACGGAGGGGAGGGTCTCAGGCATACGACGATCCTATGGACCCGCGCTGAGGCGCCGCTGGGCGCCGACCGGTCCCCTGACGACGGCGGGCGCGCCGCCTAGACTTCGAGCATGAGCGCACACGGCGGCGGCAAGGCCATCCTCGCGGCCTTCGCCGCGAACATGGGGATCGCGATCGCGAAGTTCATCGGATGGGCCCTGTCGGGCTCCGCGTCGATGCTCGCCGAGGCGATCCATTCCGTCGCCGACTCCGGCAACCAGCTCCTCCTCATGCTCGGAGGCCGCAAGGCGCGCCGCTCCGCCGACCGGGAGCACCCGTTCGGGTACGGGCGCGAACGCTACGTGTACGCCTTCGTCGTCGCGATCATCCTCTTCTCCGTCGGCGGCGTCTTCTCCGTCTACGAGGGCATCGACAAGCTGACCCATCCGCACGAGCTCGAGAACGTCTGGCTCCCCGTCGTGATCCTCCTCATCGCGATCGGCCTCGAGAGCTTCTCGCTACGGACGGCGATGGCCGAGAGCAATCAGATCCGGGAACGCGGGCAGTCGTGGGCCTCGTTCGTCCGGCGTGCGAAGGCGCCGGAGCTCCCCGTCGTCCTGCTCGAGGACGTCGCCGCGCTCACCGGTCTCGTGCTGGCGCTCCTCGGCGTCGGCCTCACGGCGATCACAGGCGACGCCGTCTTCGACGCGATCGGCACGCTCTGCATCGGCGCCCTCCTCATCCTCGTCGCGATCGTGCTCGGCATCGAGACGAAGAGCCTCCTCGTCGGCGAGGGCGCCACGGAGGCAGACTTCGACCGCATCGTCGCCGCGATCGAGGGCGGGCCGGAGGTCGAGAAGCTCATCCACGTGAAGACGCTGTACGTGGGGCCGGAGGAGCTGCTCGTCGCCGGGAAGATCGGCCTGCCGGAGGACATCTCGGTCGCCGACGCGGCGCGCGACATCGACGCGGTCGAGGCGCGCATCCGCGAGGCCGTCCCTGCGGCGCGCATCATCTTCCTCGAGCCGGACGTGTACCGCTCGCCCACCGAGCAGGCGCCCCCGACCGAGACGTTCATCCTGAAGTCGTCGGACTGACGGGCGCTGCCGCTGACAGACTGGCGGCATGGAGTTCTGCGTCTTCACCGAGCCCCAGATGGGGGCCAGCTACGACACCCAGCTCGCGTTCGCCAGGGAGGCGGAGAGGAGCGGCTTCGACGGGTACTTCCGGTCGGACCACTACCTCACCCTCGACGGCGACGGCCTCCCCGGCCCCACCGACGCGTGGACGACGCTCGCCGGCCTCGCCCGCGAGACGTCGGCCATCCGCCTCGGCACGCTCGTGTCGTCGGTGACGTACCGCTGGCCGGGCATCCTCGCGATCCAGGTGGCCCAGGTCGACGCCATGTCGGGCGGGCGCGTCGAGCTGGGGCTCGGCACGGGATGGTTCCCGGCCGAGCACGAGGCGTACGCCATCCCGTTCCCTGCGAAGCGGTTCGACCTCCTCGAGGAGCAGCTGGAGATCGTGCAGGGGCTGTGGGCGACGCCCGTGGGCGAGCGCTACTCGTTCGAGGGGGAGCACTACCGCCTCGTCGACGCGCCGGCGCTGCCCAAGCCCGTGCAGGATCGCGTGCCCGTCATCGTCGGAGGGGGCGGGGCGAAGCGCACCCCCGAGCTCGCGGCGCGCTTCGCGACCGAGTTCAACGCCGTCTTCGCGTCTGAGGAGGAGATCGGCGCGCGGTTCGCCCGCGTCCGCGAGGCGTGCGAGCGGGAGGGCCGCGACCCCGCGACGCTCAAGCTGAGCGCCGGCCTCACGACGGTCGCGGGGGCGACGGAGCCCGATCTCGCACGCCGCGCGGAGGCGATCGGCACCGACGCGGAGACGTTCGCGGCCGGCACGGGCTTCTTCGGCGACGCGCCCAGGATCGCCGAGAAGATCGAGCGGCTGAAGGCGCTCGGGGCGACGCGCATCTACTTCCAGCTGCTCGATCTCTCCGACCTCGACCACATCGCGTACCTCGGAGCGGAGGTCCTGCCGCTCGTCCGCTGAGCTCGGCGGCGCGACGTTCAGCGGCGCGCGTCGAAGAAGCGCCGCAGCCGGTCGGCCGACTCGGCCTCGCGGACGCCGGCGACGACCTCGGCGCGGTACGGCAGGCGCCGGTCGCGCACGACGTCGTAGAGCGAACCGGCCGCCCCCGCCTTGTCGTCCCATGCGCCGAAGACGAGGCGCCCGATCCGGGCCTGCAGCAGGGCGCCGGCGCACATGAGGCACGGCTCGAGCGTCACCACGAGTGTGCAGCCCTCCAGGTTCCACGAGCCCGTCGCGGCTCCCGCCTCGCGCAGCGCGACGACCTCGGCGTGCGCGGAGGGATCGTGCGTGTGCTCGCGCAGGTTGCGGCCCTCGCCGAGCACCGTGCCGTCGGGGCCGAGCACGACGGCGCCGACGGGGATGTCGCCGTCTGCCGCGGCGAGGTCGGCGAGCGCGAGCGCGCGCCCCATCGCGGCGCGGTCGGCGGGGGACGCGTTCACGCCTCCGAGCCTACGACGCGCGCTCTCACGCAGCGGCGGGTGTCCGTGCAGGTGCGCCCCGGTAGCCTGGTGGCATGCGCCTGCACGTCGCCGACCATCCGCTCATCACGCACAAGCTCACGGTGCTGCGCGACGAGGCGACGTCGTCGCCGGTCTTCCGCCAGCTGACGGAGGAGCTCATGACGCTCCTCGCCTACGAGGCCACGCGCAATGTGCGCGTGGAGCCCGTGACCATCCGCACGCCCGTCGTCGAGACGACGGGCGTCAAGATCGCCGAGCCGCGGCCGCTCGTCGTGCCGATCCTGCGCGCCGGCCTCGGCATGCTCGAGGGGATGACGAAGCTCATCCCGACCGCGGAGGTCGGCTTCCTCGGCATCGTCCGCAACGAGCAGACGCTGCAGCCCTCGACGTACGCCGAGCGCCTGCCCGACGATCTCAGCGGACGGCAGTGCTTCGTGCTCGACCCCATGCTCGCGACCGGCGGGTCGCTCGCCGCCGCCATCAAGTACCTCTTCGACCGCGGTGCGACCGAGGTGACCGCGGTCTGCCTGCTCGGCACGCCGGAGGGCCTGCACGCGATCGAGTCGCTCGTCGGCGACCGCGATGTGACGCTCGTGCTCGGCGCGCTCGACCGGGGCCTCAACGAGCACGGCTACATCGTGCCCGGTCTCGGCGACGCGGGCGATCGCCTCTACGGCACCGTCTGACGAGGTGCCGGGTGCTTCTCACCCGACCTCGTCGTCCGTCTCGACCAGTCGGATGAACGCGCTCAGGCGCGCGACGCCCTCCGCCGTGTAGGGCAGGTCGTCGAGCAGCGCGGGCGAGTGGACGAGGTACGCCGCCACCATGGCGCGCGAGATCGCGACGTTGAGGCGGTTCTGCAGGAGCAGGAACTCGGTGCCGCGCGGGGCGTCCTTCCCGGAGGACGCCGCGAGGGTCGTGATCGACACGGCGGCCTCCTGGCCCTGGAACCGGTCGACTGTGCCGACACGCACCCGCGCGAGGCCCGCCGTCCTCAGGGTGTGCTCGACGAGCCGCTGCTGGGCGTTGTAGGGGGCGACGACGATGACGTCGTCCTCGCCGAGCGGGCGCGCCGGGCACGGGTGCGCGGTCTGCGCGTCGTCGATCCGGATGTCGGTGAACGAGCGCCCGAGGACGTCCTGCACGATGCGGAGGACCGCGTCCGCCTCGTCCTGCGAGTCCGTCGCGTCGCCGCGATGACGGACGGGCACCGGATGGAGCCCGGGCTCGACGCCCTCGACCGCGCGCAGCTCGGCCCCCCGGCGCGACGCGAGCCGGCCGGCGTACGACAGCCGCGAGACGGCGCCGGCGACGGCGGGGTGCATCCGCCACGTGCGCCCGAGGAAGAACCCGTGCGACGCGGGGATGACCTGCGCCCCGTCCATGACCCATCCGAGCGCCGACGTGTCGACGGGCGCCGGGTGCACCCCCTGGCTCACCTGCGGGAGCTGCTGCGGATCCCCGAGGAGCAGGAGGTTGCGCGCCGCCGTCGACACGGCGATCGTCGACGCGAGCGAGAACTGGCCGGCCTCGTCGACGACGAGGAGATCGAGCGAGCCGCGCGGGATGCGCCCGGTGTGGGTGAAGTCCCATGCGGTGCCGCCGACGACGTAGCCGGCCGCACGCTCGGACGCGAACCGTGCGACGCCGTTCTTGGGGATCAGCGTGAAGGCGGGGTCGACCGGCTCGGCGCCCGTCTTCGGCGCCTTCGCGACGAGCGCCCCCGGGACGCCCGCCGCGACGACGCGGTCGAGCATGTGCTCGACGACGGCGTGCGACTGCGCGACGACGCCGACGCGGTATCCGTGCTCGGCGACGAGCCGCGCGATGACGTGCGATCCGACGTATGTCTTGCCCGTGCCGGGAGGTCCCTGCACGGCGAGGAACGAGCGGTCGAGACCGAGCACGGTCCGCACGATCGCGTCGACGTCGTCGCCCTCCGATGCGGCGATCCCGGCACCGCGCGGCGGGCGGCGCCGCAGGATGTCGGTGGCCGCGTCGTCAGGGAAGCCGTCGCCCGCGCGGACCAGGGTCTCCGCCCAGGCGTCGATGGCGGTCTGCTGGTTGCCGGCCCGGGGAGGGGGCGCAGGGGCGAGCGCGACGGGCAGCTCCTGCCAGGTCTCGCCGTCGGCGGCGCGCTCCTCCACGACGACGCCGTCGCCCAGGACCTCGACGACGCGCGCCTGGCGCGGGACGTGCACCCAGCGAGGGGACGCCTGGTTCGGGAACGGCGCGGGGCGCGGGTAGAGCAGGTACGGCTCCGCGCCTTCTCCGACACGGGAGCCGGGGGCGAGATCGCCGCGGAGCGCCACGATCCGGCGCACCGAGCGCGCTCCCTCCGGTCTGGCCCAGTCCTCCACGATCTCGCACCGCGAGGCGTCGACCGCGAGCACGTCGCGGGTGTCGAGCCACAGCCCGAGGGGCTCGCGCAGCCGCTGGAAGTGGCCGTGCCAGAAGCTCTTCGCCTCGCGCGGGTAGTAGTCGATCGCGGCGGCCGCGAGGCGCACGGCGTCCTCGTCGGCCGACGGCGTCGACGCCGGATCCGCCGCGACACGCGCGTCGCGCAGGGCCGCGGCGCGATGGTCGAGCGCGAGCGCGAGGGGCGACGGCGCGTAGGAGAGCTCGTCGGGCACGTCGGGAGGGGCGGGCAGGGCGCCGTTCTCCCGCGCCCTCTCGACGAGCCAGTCGCGCAGGCGCCGCGTCGACACGCAGTCGTACCGGTTGTAGTCCGCGAGGTCGTCGAGGATCGCCTGCGCGGCAGAGTCGTCCCCCGCGTCCTTCAGCGTTCGCGCCTCGACGTAGCGGACGATGGAGTCGTCGCCCTTCTGCACGTCCTGCGTGCGCACCTCGTCGCCCATGTAGAGGGGCTCGAGCTTCTTGATCGAGTAGGACCGCGACCCCACGCGCAGCGCCCGGCGCACGATGGGGTAGAGGTCGACGAAGAGCTCGTCGCGCAGCATGCGGTCGACGTCGGCCTCGCGCACGCCGTGGCGCGCCGCCATGGCCGACAGGTGGGTCGGCTCGTAGGGCGCGTAGTGGTAGATGTGCATGTCGGGGTGCGCCGCGCGCCGTGCCGCGACGAAATCGCAGAAGCGCTCGAGGGCCGCCTTCTCCTCGGCGAGCGTGTGCGCCCACAGCGCGGAGTACTGCTCCTGCTGGTCGACCCAGCCGAACAGGTAGTCGATGCCCCATGACGTCGCCGTCGCGGTCTGCTCGGCGTGGAGCGGGTCGCCCTCGAAGTCGAAGAACACGTCGCCCCGGCTCGGCCGCGGCATGGCGCCGAGGGCGTGGGGCTGCACGACCTCGTAGGCGGGGACGGGGTGCGCGTCGTCCTGGGCATCGCCCGGCACGCCGGCGGGGCTCGCGAGCTGCAGGCGGGCCTGCGTGCGGAGGGAGTCGAAGACCTCCGCGGCCATCCGCGCCGGGCCGGTCGCGGCGTCCGCGAGCTCGTCGATCGTGCGGATGCCCGCATCGCGCAGCCGCGAGCGCTGGGACGGCCGCATGCCGGCGACGAGGAGGAGATCGCGATGCGCCACGACCTCGAGGTCGCACGTGGCGCAGCGGCCGCACGCGACGACCTGCAGCTCGCCCCGTTCGTCTCCCCACGCGATCGCCTCGGCCGCGGCACCGAGCTCGAGCGCCCGATCGGCGATGAGAGCGCGCAGGCGGGCCCGTCGGACGTGGAAGAGGGGCAGGACGTCGGAGACGGCGTGCGTGGAGGTGGTGCCGTCGCCGAGCAGGAGGTCGACCTCGTCGGAGACGGGAACGCCGAGCCGCTGCAGCTGATCGACGTAGGCCGCGAGCTGCATGAGCGCCGTGACACGCGCCGTGCGGGCGAGCTTGCTGTCCTGCACGCGCCAGCGGCCATCCGGCTCGCGCATGAGGAAGTCGGCGAACCCGACGAACTCGTCGGTCGCGAACGCGGCCTGGAAGAGGACGTCGACCCGGGGGTCGGCGAGCGCGGCGCCGGTGCGCGCGACCGCCGCGGCGAGCGCCTCGGCATCGGCGGAGGAGGCGCGCTCGATCTCGACGACGCGGTCTCCGTGCTCGTGCCGGTACCGCTGCAGCACGCGCTCCTCGTGCCGGTCGCCGAGGCGGGCGGCGCGCTCGAGCATGGCGTCCTCCGGCTCGTCGACGGCGGCCGTGCGTCCGGCCTTCGCGTCGATGGCGCGCAGCCACGCGAACTCGCACTCGGCGGCCGCCTTGAGGTCGCTCGCGCTCCACACGAGCCGCTGCTCCGCCGGGATGTATCTCACCCTCCGACGCTATCCCGGACGGCGGACATCGCGGGCCGGCCCCGTCACCGCCGGGCCGCCATCCTCCTCTGCACGCCGCGGGCGATGCCGGCGAGCCCGGCGACGAGCACGGCGGCTCCCAGCGCGAGCACCACCGCGAGCGACACCGACAGCGGATCCGCGGTGAGCGTCCACTCGACGACGCCGTCCTGCAGCGTCGTGAAGCGCGACGGATCGACCGTCTGCCCCAGGCCCAACGCGGCAGCGATCGCGAGCGCGACGCCCCACACGATCGCCGCCCACCGCGTGCGCGGCTGCTCGGCTCCCGCGGCGACGGCCGGCGCCGACCCCGGCTCTGGCGCGGCGGCGACCGCGGTCTCGTCACCCGCTGCCGGGTGCGGCGTGCTGCTCATCACTGCGTCTCCTCTGTCGTTGCAGTCGGCTCTGTCGTTGCAGTCGGCTCTGTCGTCTCCGGCGTTGCGGTCGGCTCCGGCGTCGCGGTCGGCTCCGGCTCGCTCTCCTGCTCGGCGGGTTCGATCACCCAGATCGTGATCTGGCCGCCCTCGGTCTGCGTGATGTCGACCGTGCGCCGCGCCGTCGTGCCGTCGACGCCGTCCTGGTGCCAGGCGGAGACGCCGTCGTCGGCCGACAGCATCTCCTCGTCCACGATCTGCCCCGTGGTCTCGTCCTGATGCAGCACGCTGATGTACGTCGACGGATCGGCGTCGATCCGGATGTCCGCATCGACGTCGGCGGGGACCGTCACCTGGGTGAAGCCGCCCCGCCTCTCGACGACCGCGGTGCCCTCGCCGCCTCCCTCGGAGGTCAGCCCGAGGTCGACGGTGCCGAACGCCTGGGCGATCTCGTGGTCGCCGTCGCCGATCGCCACGCTCTGCCAGCTGTTCATGCCGAAGACGCTGTTCGCGCCGAGCGCGGTCGACGCCCCCGCCACCAGCGCCACGACCGCGGCGAACGCGAGCACCCCGCTGCGGCGCCGCAGGATGCCCGCCACGACCATCCCGAGCGCCGCGACGAGCGCGCCGGCGAAGAGCGCCCCCGAGACCGCTCCGAGGATGCGCGCCTCGTCGCCCGGCCACGCCTCGTTCTTCATGACGACGAGCGCCGTGGCCGCGCCGACGACGAGTGCGAGGCCCACGACCGACGCACCGTATGCGAGCGGGATGCGGGGGCGCGCGGCCCGACGCGCCGCACGGATGCGTGCCGCCTCCTGGGCGAACGCGTGAGCGGTCGCCTGGCGCTGCGCGCGGTCGACGTCGCGGGCGATGCGCTCCGCGTCGGCCTGCTGCGCGCGCCACGCGTCGTGCTGCGCCCGCCACTCGTCGTGCTGGCGACGCCATCCGTCGAAGTCGCCGTCGAGCGGCGGCTGCACGGGAGGAGCCGCCGGCGGCGGGGACGGGAGCACCGGCGCGGATGGCGCGGCAGGCGGCACGGGCGCCGCGCCGCCGAGGATGCGACGCCCCGCCCACACGGCGAACGCCACGGCGGCGACGCAGAACGCCGCGGCGGCGAGCGCCCCGACGGGGGAGCCGTACCCGAAGACGAAGGGGGCGACGACGCCGAAGCCGAGCCCCAGCACGGGGATCGCCACGGCGACGCAGAGGACGACGACGAGCACCACGCGACCCGGTGCCGGCGGGCGCGGCCCTGCGGCGGGCTCCCGGCGGACGAGCCACAGCGCGAAGGCGACGACGGCGCCGAGCACGGCGATCCACAGCGATGCCTCGATCGCGGTCCACACGATGCGTCCGGGGTAGGCGAGCTGGAGCAGGTCCTCCATGAGGGTCGCGCTCGCCCAGCTCGCGACGGCGCCGAAGGCGACCATGATCGCGACGCCCACGAGCGCGGGCCCCGACCCGGTGCGCAGGCGGATGGCGATCTCGCCCCGTTCGTCGGGGAGGAGCGCCCATCCCAGGGCGTACAGCCACAGGGCGGGGAACCCGAGCACCGCGGCGACGACGAAGATCCCCCGCACGATGACGGGGTCCGCTCCCGTACGCCGGGCGACCGCCGCGCACACGCCGCCGATCCAGCCGTCGGCCCTGACGAGTCCGAGGGATCGGACCCAGTCGAAGAAGCCGCGCCCGACGCGTGGCGCGTCGCCCCTCGGCGCGGCGCCGTCCCCCGGGGCCGCGGACGGCGGGGCGGTCGTCGGTTCACTCTCGGTCATGTCTCGATCCTCGCCCGCCGCCGGCGCCGCCGCCATGAGGGATGCCCCCGATCCGACCCTGAGTTCCCCCGCGCCTGCGCGCTCCGCGTGGTTGCATGGCCTCATGGCCCTTCCCGCCCCTCGCCCGCTGACGCGCCCCCGCAGCGCCGTCGTCGCGGGCGTCGCCGCGGGCGTCGCGGAGCACCTCGGATGGCGGGCGCCCATCACGCGCCTGCTGTTCGTCGCGACGAGCGCGATCTGGGGCGTCGGCCTGCTGCTCTACCTCTGGCTGTGGGCGTTCACCCCGCTGCGCGACGGAGCGCAGCGGGTGACGCGGCGAGCCCCCGTCGCGTGGGCCGTGCTCGCCGGGTCGAGCGTCTTCCTCCTCGTGGCCCTGCAGATGAACTACTGGTCGCTCTCGCAGGGGGTGCTGCCGCCCGCGAGCCTGCTTCCCGCCGTGCTCGCGATCGCGCTCGCCGTCGGCGGCGGCGTGTGGTCCGCGCTCCTCGACCGCACCGATCCCGCCCGCGGTCCCCGCCAGGACGTCCTCGTGCGGGCGTGCGCCTCCGCGCTCCTCGCGGCCGTGGCCATCCTCATCTTCGTGCGCTCCCCCGCCGTCGGATGGCAGCTGGCGCCCGTCATGCTGCTCATCGCGCTCGCTGCCGCGCTCGGGATCGCCGTCGTGTGGTCGTCGACGTGGATCGCGCGGTTCCGGGAGCTGCAGTCGGCGCGCATCCAGGGCATCCGCGACGAGCAGCGGGCGGAGATGGCCGCTCACCTGCACGACTCCGTGCTGCAGACGCTCGCGCTCATCCAGAACCGGGCCGGCGCCTCCAGCGAGGTCGGCCGCATCGCCCGCGCACAGGAGCGCGAGCTGCGCGCGTGGCTCTACGACGACGACGAGCCGGCCGACAGCGACCTCGCCACCGACCTGCGCGACTACGCCACGGCCCTCGAGCTCGACTACGAGGTCGCCGTGACCGTGGTGTCGGCGGGGTCGTCGGCCGAGCGCGCGAGCGGCGAGGTCGCGGCGGCCGCGCGGGAGGCCATGCTCAACGCGGCGCGCCATGCGGGCGGCGAGGTGTCGGTGTACATCGAGGGCGCGCCCGGCGCCGTCGACGTCTTCGTCCGCGATCGCGGGGCCGGATTCGACCCCGCCGACGTGCCGGACGACCGGTTCGGCGTGCGCGAGTCGATCATCGGCCGCATGCGGCGCGTCGGCGGGATGGCCGCCGTGTCGCGCGGCGCGGGCGGACTCGGCACCCAGGTGCACATCCGGTACCCTTCGGCGGGTGCCCGTGCCTGAGCTCGCCGTCGTGATCGTGGACGACCACTCCATCTTCCGGTCGGGGCTGCGCGCCGACCTCGACGGCGCGCTGCGCGTCGTGGGCGAGGCCGCCGACGTGCCGGGCGCCGTCGCCGTCATCGCCGAGACGCGGCCCGACGTCGTGCTGCTCGACGTGCATCTGCCGGGCGGCGAGGCGGGGAGCGCCGGCGGCGAGGACGTGCTGCGCCGCGCGGCACCCCTCTCCCCCGGCACGCGCTTCCTCGCGCTCAGCGTCTCGGATGCCGCGGAGGACGTCGTGCGGGTCATCCGCGCCGGCGCCCGCGGCTACATCACGAAGGGCGCCTCGGGCGCCGAGGTGTCGCGTGCCGTGCGGGTCGTCGCGTCGGGAGACGCCGTGTTCTCACCGCGGCTGGCCGGCTTCGTCATCGACGCGTTCGGCGCGGCGTCGGGGGAGACGGCCGTCGCCGACGACGAGCTCGACCGGCTCTCGGCGCGGGAGCAGGAGGTCATGCGCCTCATCGCGCGCGGCTACGCGTACAAGGAGGTCGCGACGGAGCTCTTCATCTCGGTGAAGACCGTGGAGACGCACGTGTCCGCCGTGCTCCGCAAGCTCCAGCTGTCGTCGCGGCACGAGCTGACGGCGTGGGCGTCGGCGCGCCGGCTGCTGTAGCCGGGGTTTCGCCGCGATTCGCGGCGACTGACGCGGGTTTCGCCCCGATTCGCGGCGACTGAAGCGGGGTCCGCCCTGAGGTTCGCCCCGATTCGCGGCGACCGACGCGGGTTTCGCCCCGAAACGCGGCGACCGAAGCGGCATCCGCCCTGAGGTTCGCCGCGATTCGCGGCGACCGACGCGGGTTTCGCCCCGAAACGCGGCGACGCGGACTGCCGGCCCCACCGCCCGCGGACCGACGCCCCCACCGCCCGCGGGACCGACGGCCCCACCGCCCACGGGACCGACCGCCCCACCGCCCGACGGACCCACCGCCCGCGCGGATGCCAGACTGGACGCGTGAGCGACTTCGACTTCGGCAGCGCGTACGGGCACGGGTTCGCGCGCGTGGCGGCAGCGACCATCCCCCTCGCCATCGCCGACCCGGCGGCCAACGCCGAGACCGTCCTCGAGACGGCGCGCGGCCTGCACGACGACGCCGTCGCGGTCGCCGTCTTCCCCGAGCTGTGCCTCTCGGGGTACGCGATCGACGACCTCGTGCTGCAGGATCCGCTCCTCGACGCGGTCGTCGAGGCGATCGAGACCATCGTCGCGGCCTCGGCCGACCTGCTGCCCGTGCTCGTCGTCGGCGCGCCGCTCGCGCACCGCAGCCGCGTCTACAACGCCGCCGTCGTCATCCACAGGGGGCGCATCCTCGGAGTCGCGCCCAAGTCGTACCTGCCGACGTACCGCGAGTTCTACGAGCGCCGCTGGTACGCGCCCGGCGACGACCAGCGCGGCGACATCCGCATCGGCGCGCACCTCGCGCCGTTCGGCCCCGACCTGCTCTTCGAGGCGCAGGACGTCGCCGGCCTCGTCGTGCACGTCGAGGTCTGCGAGGACATGTGGGTGCCCGTCCCTCCCTCGTCGCTCGCCGCGCTCGCCGGCGCGACCGTGCTCCTCAACCTGTCGGGGAGCCCGATCACGATCGCCAGGGCGGACGACCGGCACCTGCTGTGCAAGTCGGCCTCTGCGCGCTGCTCGGCCGTCTACGCGTACGCCGCCGCGGGGCTCGGCGAGTCGACGAACGACGTCTCCTGGGACGGCCAGACCATGGTCTACGAGTCGGGTGCGCTCCTCGCCGAGACGGAGCGGTTCCCCGACGGCCCGCGAGTCTCGGTCGCCGACGTCGACCTCGACCGGCTGCGCCAGGACCGACTGCGCCAGGGCACGTTCGACGACAACCGGCGCACCCTCGCCGACCGCACGGAGTTCCGCACCGTCGCCTTCGAGCTCGACCCTCCCCGTGGCGACGTGGGTCTGCGGCGGGCGCTCGACCGATTCCCCTTCGTTCCGGATGACCCCGCGCGCCTCGCGCAGGACTGCTACGAGGCCTTCCACATCCAGGTCTCGGGTCTCGTGCAGCGGCTCTCGGCGATCGGCGGCCCGAAGCCGGTCATCGGCGTGAGCGGCGGGCTCGACTCGACGCACGCCCTCCTCGTCATCGCGCGGGCGATGGACCGGATGGGGCGCCCCCGCAGCGACATCCTCGCCTACACGATGCCGGGATTCGCGACGAGCGACCACACGAAGTCCAACGCCATCGCGCTCGCGGAGTCGATCGGCGCGACGATCGAGACCATCGACATCCGCCCGGCCGCGACCGAGCTGCTGCAGAAGATGGGCCACCCGGCGGGCAGCGGCGAGCCGGTCTACGACGTGACGTTCGAGAACGTGCAGGCGGGCCTGCGCACCGACTACCTCTTCCGGCTCGCCAACCACCACGGCGGCATCGTCGTCGGCACGGGCGACCTCTCGGAGATCGCCCTCGGATGGGCGACCTACGGCGTCGGCGACCACATGAGCCACTACTCGGTGAACACGGGCGTGCCGAAGACGCTCATCCAGCACCTCATCCGGTGGGTGATCGCGGAGGGCGAAGGCGTCTCCGCCGAGGAGGCCCGCGTGCTGCAGTCGGTGCTCGACACCGAGATCAGCCCCGAGCTCGTGCCGGCCGGGCAGGACGGAAAGGTGCAGTCGACGGAGAGCACGATCGGCCCGTACGCCCTGCACGACTTCACGCTCTTCCACGTGCTGCGCTACGGGATGCGGCCGTCGAAGATCGCGTTCCTCGCGGAGAGGGCGTGGGCCGACGCAGATGCCGGCGCGTGGCCCCCGGGGTTCCCCGCCGAAGACCGGTACGCCTACGACCTCGCGACGATCGCGAAGTGGGAGCAGGTGTTCCTGCGGCGCTTCTTCGGCTTCGCGCAGTTCAAGCGGTCGGCCATCCCGAACGGGCCGAAGGTATCGCCCGCGGGATCGCTCTCGCCGCGCGGCGACTGGCGCGCGCCCTCCGACGGCAACGCCCGCGCCTGGATCGCCGAGCTGGAGGCCGCCCTGCCGCACCTCTTCCCGCGAAACTAGCTCTCGTCGTCGAAGCTGGTGTTCCAGGCATGGGCTTCGACGACCAGGGCTAGTCTCGACCAGGGAGCGGTGCCCGGTCGCGCAGGCCCACCCGGTCCGGGATCTGCATCGACAGCCCCGGCAGCCAGCTGGCCGGATCCGGCCACGGGCGCGACGACGGCAGCGCGCGCAGCATGCGCCCGGCCGTCCCCTCGCCCTTCACCGGCACGACCCGTCGCGGGGCGCGGTGCCCGAGCGCACCGCACCACCAGTGGCGCCAGATCTCGGGGGCGTCGTCGGGCTCCAGCACGAGGTAGTAGTCGGGCATGAGCGCGTCGCCGCGCGCGAACCGCGCGAGGGCGTCTCCGATCTCGGCCTCGAGCGCGCCGAGCGTCGAACGCTCCTCGAACAGCTCGATCCACGCCGCGGCGACGTGCTCGAGCGGGTCGGCGTCGTGCACGACCCAGGGCGTTCCGGCCGCCGCGATCCGGTGGGAGGCGATGGCGGGCTCCGACCCGCGCAGCGCGAGCGCCGACACGCCGCCGAGCGCGTCGACGGAGGCGAGTACGTCGTCGGCACCGGGGCCGACGACGGCGACGATGGTTCCAGTGGGTGCGTCCATGCCTCAGGATGGCACAGGCGCCGCCCGTCGTGAAGGACCGCGCGCCGCCTACCCCTCGGCCCAGATCCGCCGCTCGCGCGCGACCCGGACGACGGCGTCGCGGACGAGCAGCACGGCCGCGCGCGCCTCTCCCCCGGCGGTGACGGCGCACATCCGCCGCGACGCGAGCCGGCTGCGGATGGGCACCTGCACACAGCCTGCGGGCACGACCGGCTGCTCAGGCATGACTGCGAGGCCGAGCCCGGCCGTGACGAGGCCGCGCACCGTGATGAGGTCCTCCCCCTCGAACGCGATGCGCGGCGTCCGCTCGCTGCGCGCGAAGAGGGCGTCGAGCGAGTCGCGCAGCCCGAACCCCGGGGCGAGCGTCACGACGGGCCAGTCCGCGATCTCGGGCACCGAGACCGATGCGCGGCTCGCGAGCGGATGGCCGTCCGGCACGAGCGCGACGAGGGGCTGCTCGAAGAGCGGCACGACGTCGACGTCTCCCCCGATGGCCGGTGTGTCGACGACGAGCGCCATCGCCACCCGCCCCGTGCGCAGCTGGTCGATGAGCACCGACCGCGCGCCCTGGTGCAGCTCGAAGCGGATGTCGGGGCGCTCACGGCGCACGGCGCTGACGACCTCGGGGATGAACCGCTCGCCCAGCGACGTCTGGAAGGCGAGCGAGACGGTGGCGGCAGACGAGCCGACGACCGCGTCGATGCCCTCCTCCAGCGTCTGCAGCGCACGGCGGAAGGCGGGGAGAAGCGCCCTCGCCTCGTCGGTGAGCCGCACGCCGCGCCCCTCGCGCACCACGAGCGCGACCCCGAGACGCCGCTCGAGCGTGCGGATGGCGCGGCTCGCGTTCGGCTGCGGCATCCCCAGCATCTCGGCGGCGGCCGTGACGTGCTCGGTCTCGCCGAGCGCCACGAGCACGGGGACGAGGGGCAGGATGGCGCGGAGATCCATATCAGGATGGTATGCGTTGCGGCCTTCCGGTATTGGAGATGCATGCCTTCTCGAGGCTAGCGTCGAGACGTGACCCAGACGGCTCCCCTCCCCCTCGTCGAGGCGCACGGCGCGCCGACACGGGCTCCGGGCCGGCTCTCCCTCGCGATGTGGTGCGCGGGGATCGCCTCGTTCGCCCTGCTGCACGCGCCGCAGGGGCTGCTCACGTTCATCGCCGCCGATACCGGCCGGGGCGCATCCGACGTCGCGTGGGTCATCTCGGGCGCGACGCTCGGCCTCGCCCTGTCGCTGCCGCTGTGGGCCGTGCTCGCCGCGCGCCTCGGGGTCGCACGGGCGATGCGCGTCTCGGCGACGACCTCGGCGCTCATCGCCCTCCTGCTGCCGCTCTCGCCCACGCTCGAGGTGCTCGTCGCGGGGCGCTTCCTGCAGGGCGCGGCGATCGGCGGCATCCCCGCCCTCGCCGTCGCGCTCGTGCACGAGGCGGTTGCGGGGCGCACGGCCGCCGTGGTCGCCGGCGGCTACATCGCCGCCGCCTCGGTCGGCGGCCTCTCGGGGCGCGTGGTGGCACCCGTGCTCGCCGAGGTCGCGGGATGGCGCGCGGGACTGCTGCTGCTCGACGTCGTGGGAGCACTCGTCACGCTCACGATGGCGCTCCTGCTCCCGCGCACGGCGCCATCCCGCGCCCCGGCGGGGCGAACGCTGCGCGTGTTCGTCCGGCAGCTCCGCGACCGGCGGCTGCTCGCCCTGTTCGTCATGGCCGGGATGCTGCTGGGCGCGATGATCGGCATGTACAACGCGATCGCGTTCCGCCTCGAGGCGCCGCCGTACGCACTGCCGGCCGCCGTGGTGTCGCTCGTCTTCCTCGCGTACCTCGGCGGGACGGCGGCGGCGCAGGTCTCGGGGCGCCTGTCGCAGCGCTTCGGCCTGCGCACGCCCCTGCTCGTCGGTTGCCTCCTCATGCTCGCCGGGGCGGCGCTCACGGCGGCGTCGCCGCTGCCGACAGTGATCGCCGGTGTCGTGCTCCTCACGACGGGGATGTTCCTCGCCCACTCCGTGGCGAGCTCGGCCGTCGCGGGGTTCGCCGGCGCCGACCGCGCGAGCGCCGGCTCGATGTACAACGTGTTCTACTACGGCGGGTCGAGCCTGTTCGGATGGCTGTGCACGTTGGCCTGGAGCGGGGCGGGATGGCTCGCCGTCGCCGGCGTGCTGTGCGCGCTCTCGCTCGCCGCGGCCGTCTGCGCGCTCGTCGCGACGCGGGCGCCCGCTCGCCCGCGTCAGCCGCGCGCGTTGTAGACCGTGATCGAGCCGTCGTCGACGGCCGTGCGGTAGGCGCGGAACACGGCGATCGCCTCGTCCTTCGCGACGGGGTCGATCACGGTGATGCCGCGCGCCTCGAAGGCCGCAGCCCAGTCGTCGATCATCGGCCCCTCGTCGAACGTCGTGATCTCCTCGACCTCGGGGCCCGATCCCGCGATGGCGAGCGTGGTGATGCCCGACCACATCGCGGCACCGTAGCACTGCACGCAGGGGCGCCAGTTGACGACGAGCTCATGGCGCGGCTGGCCCTCGCCGCCGAGATCCCATGCGCCCACGCGGGCCTGCGCCAGGCCGAGCGCGGTGACCTCGGCGTGGCCGGAGGTGATGCCCGTCGACAGCACGACATTGACGCCGACCGACACGATCCGCCCCGTGTCGGCCTCCGCGACGAGAGCGGCGAACGGTCCTCCGTTGCCCTCTCGCCAGTTGCGGTCCGCGAGCCGGTTGACGAGGGCCATCCGCTCGTCGAGGGTCGGGAGGACGTCTGGCACGTCGGCGAGCTCGTCGGCGACCCACTCGGGGAGCGCGATCGTGTAGGACGTGGCGAGGGGCGGGAATTCCATGGAGCCAGCTTGCGCCATGGATGTGTCGGGAATGTGTCGCGTCTCAGCCGCGGTCGCCGCGGAACAGCGATCGCAGCACGAAGAACACGATGACCGCCACGACGGCGACGACGCCGAGCTTCGCGATGAACCACAGCACCGAGAAGATGACGTTCACGATCCACCAGGCGATGACGACGGCGGCGATCACTCCGATGATGGTCCACACGCTGTTCTTCGTCATGGCCCCAGCGTAGGCGGTTTCGATGTGTTTCCCCGGGACGGGCCCCGGCCATCCCGGGACTCCTAGCCTGGGAGGACGGTTCATCTTCGAAAGGACATCCGCATGGCACGCATCGGCTCCAGCGACCTCGACGTCTTCCCCCTCAACCTCGGCGGCAACGTCTTCGGATGGACCGCCGACCGCGACGAGTCGTTCCGCATCCTCGACGCGTTCGTCGAGGGCGGCGGCGACTTCATCGACACGGCAGACTCGTACAGCGCGTGGGTGCCGGGGAACACGGGCGGCGACAGCGAGCGCCTCATCGGCGCATGGCTCGCCGACCGCAAGCCGTCGGGCATCACCGTCGCGACGAAGGTGAGCCAGCACCCCGACTTCCGCGGTCTGTCCGCGTCGAACGTCCGCGCGGCGGCGGAGGCGTCGCTGGAGCGACTCGGCGTGGAGTCGATCGACCTCTACTACGCGCACTTCGACGACGAGGCGACCCCGCTCGAGGAGACGGTCGAGGCCTTCGGCGCTCTCGTCTCCGACGGTCTCGTGCGCTACACGGCGGTGTCGAACTACAGCGCCGAGCGCATCCGGGAGTGGATCCGCATCGCACGGGAGCTCGGCGTGCCGGAGCCGGTGGCCGTCCAGCCGCACTACAACCTCGTCGAGCGCGGCATCGAGCAGACGATCATCCCGGTCGCCGAGGAGTTCGGCCTCGGCGTCTTCCCGTACTTCTCGCTCGCCAAGGGCTTCCTCGCGGGCAAGTACCGGTCGGCGGATGACGGCGGCTCGCCGCGCGCCGGCGCGGCGACGGAGTACGTGAACGACAAGAACCTCGCCGTCATCGACGCCCTCGAGCGGATCGGGCGCGCGCACGGTGCGTCGATCGCGACGACGTCGCTCGCCTGGCTGCGCTCGCGCCCGGCCGTGGTCGCCCCCATCGCGTCGGCCTCGCGCGTCGACCAGGTCGCCGACCTGCTCGCGGCCGGCCGCCTCGAGCTGGCGCCGGAGGAGATCGCCGAGCTCGACGCGCTCTCGGCCTGAGTCGCGGCCGGGACTGTGGCCCCGGTCGCCCCCGGGCACCGGGGCCACGGTGGCGGGGCTGGGGTAGCCCAGGTCGCAGTTCCCGCCCCCAACGGCCCCCGGATGGCCGCAAACTGCCACCCCAACCAGGCACCACCCCGCCCAGGTCGCACTTCCCGCCCCCAGAAGCCCCCGGATGGCCGCGAACTGCCACCCCAACCAGACACCACCCCGCCCAGGTCGCACTTCCCGTCCCCAATCGCCCCCGGACGGCCGCAAACTGCCACCCGGACGAGAGCGGGACGACGACGCCGCGGCGGGGTGCCCGCCGCGACCGGCGATGACAGGATGAGGCGATGGACGACGAGCTGCGCCTGCTCCACGAGCAGGCGTTCGGGCGACGGGCGGATGGCGCCACGCGAGACGCCGCGATGGCCCGCCTCGCCGACATCGATGCGGAGCGCGGGCAGCGGATGGCCGAGCCGGCGGCGGCGGCGCGCGACGACGTACCCGCTGCCACGTCCGCCGCGGTGGAGCGCAGCGAGCTCGACCCCCTTCCCTCTCCAGAGGATGTCCCGCACGAAACGTCCGGCGCGGGCGTCGCTCAGGGCGAGCCCTCGCGCGGCGGCGTGGAGCACGCTCTGCGCCGATTCGGGACGTTCGTGGAGTCTCTTCCGCGAGGTCGCGCCATCCTCCTGTGGGCGGGATCGCTCGTCGTGACGGCGCTCATCACGGCGGGCCTCGCCGCCGCCACATCGCAGATCGATCCCTGGCGGGTCGCCGAGCTGCGGATCGATCCGGACGGCGAGATTCCGAGGGAGATCGGTGTCCCGGATGACGGCGTCGTCGTCTTCGACGATTTCGCCGGGTTCGCCGTGATCTCGATTCCCGGAGGCATCTGGGCGCCCGGCGGGGAGGACGAGCGCTGCGTATCAGGATTCGAACGCGACCCCGGCGACGACCAGGGCTCCTACGGTTTCGGGGGGTGCACCGCTGGTCCCTTCCCCGCCGTCGCGACCCTCACGGTCGATGAGAACATGCCCGACGAGCTGCAAGACCAGTTCCCTGCCGGAACCGCGCTGCAGTTCGAGCTCGACGGGGATCGCGTCATCGTCCGAGCCGGCTGAGCGCTCACTGCGTGACGGTGCTCCAGCCCTGCGGCGAGCGCTCGACCCGCAGCTGGGCGGGGATCTGCTCCTTGATCGCCTCGACGTGGCTGATGATGCCGACGGTGCGCCCGCCCTCGCGCAGCCCGTCGAGGGTGCGCATGGCGACCTCGAGCGTCTCGGCGTCGAGCGATCCGAAGCCCTCGTCGATGAAGAGCGTGTCGAGGGTGATGCCGCCGGCCCGGTTGGTGACGACCTCCGCGAGGCCGAGCGCGAGCGCGAGCGAGGCGAGGAACGTCTCGCCGCCCGACAACGACCGCGGCGGGCGGGCCTGTCCGGTGTAGCGATCCATGACCTCGAGGCCGAGACCGCTCGCGGCATTGCGATACGCCAGCGCATCGGTGTGCTGGAGGGCATAGCGGCCCGCGGACATGTCGGCGAGCCGCCGGTTCGCCGCCTCGACGATCCCCTCCAGCTCGGCCGCGAGCACGAACGTCTCGAGGTCCATCTTCTTCGTGTTGCGCCCGGCGACCGCGTCGGCCAGGGCACGGACGACGGAGGCCTCGCGCGCGGCGTCGGCGATCGCCGCGTACGCGTCCTCGGCATGCGCGAGGGCGTCGGCCAGGCCGGTCGCGAGCTGACGCATCGCCGCAAGGCGCGCGACGGCGTCGTCGAGGTCGGCGGCCGCGTCGGCGAGAGCGCGCGCGGCGGCGTCGACGTCCACCGGCTCCTCGGGCAGCACGAGCAGCTCGAGGTCGACGAGCGTGGCCTTGGTGTTGCGCAGTTCGGCGTCATGCGCGGCGATCTGCGCGTCGAGCGCCTGCTGCCGTTCGGCGTCGAGGATGGCGGCGCGCGCGCTCTCGACGTCGAGGAATCCCGCCGCCGTGGCGGCTTCGGCGAGCGCGTCTGCGGCGTCGGTCGCGGCCTCCTCGGCGCGCGCGGCAGCGCGCAGGGCCTGCGCCAGACTTGTCGCGGCGGCCGCGCGGTCGCGCGCCGCGTCGATCCGTGCGGCGATCGACGGGGCGTCGCCGCGCGCGGCTTCGACCGCCGCTCGGTCGCGGGCGAGCTCGTCGTCGAGCGAGCGGATGGCCGCGGCGCGTTCGGCACGCGCGGTGTCGGCCTCCTCCCGTTCCCGGTCGAGTCGCTGCTCGCGGACGACGAGCTCGTGCTTCGCGGCCTCGAGGCGGCTGAGCTCGGCGGATGCGGCGTCGGCCGCGTCGCGCTCGGCGCGCGCCTGCATGAGCTCCTCCTCCACCGGTCCGACGGCTCGACCGCCGGCGCGCGCCTCGGCGTCCGCAAGGGCGCGCTGCGCGTCGCGGCGTGCATCGGATGCGGCGAGCTCGGCACGGGATGCCGCCGACTTGCTCTCCTCGGCCGCGTCGATCTCGTCGGCCGTGACGTGGTCGTCGGCACGCGGTGCCGGCGAGGGATGGGCCGTCGATCCGCACACGACGCACGCCTGGTCGTCGACGAGCTTCTCGGCGAGCTCTCCGGCGATGCCGCCGAGGCGCCGCCGGTGGAGGTCGGCCAGGTGCGCGTCGGCCGCTTCGCGCGCGCGAAGCGCCGCGTCGGCGTCCTGCGACGCCTGCGCGTATGCCTCGGCGAGCCGGACGCCCTCGCGCGCGGCATCGAGCTGCGCGCTGAGCGATGCGACGCGGTCGGCCGCGTGCACAGCACCGGCCGCGGCGGTCGCCGCCACCGTGGCGGCCTCGTCGAGCCGTGCTCGTTCTGCGGGGATGGCCGTCAGCGCGGTGGCGAGCTCGGCGATCGCCTTCGCGTGCGCCTGCTCCTCGGCGCGGAGGTCGGCAAGTGCGCGCTCCTTGGCCGCCATGCCGCGCTCGACGTCGCGCGCGGGCTGCCACTCGCCGACGTGCTGCTGCGCCTCGGCGGCGATGGCGTCGAGAGCGGCGGGATCGTGGTCGCGGTCGTCGCTGACGGCCGACCACTCCCGCCGTACCGCGTCGACGGCGTCGGCCGCGGAGGCCGCGGCCGCGAGCGCCCGGGTCGCGGCGTCGATCGCGCCGCGCACGCTCTCGGCACGACGAGCGGCGCCGAGCCGATCCCGCGCGACGTCGATCTCGTCCGCCCTCGCCTCGAGAGCGTCGAGCGTCGAGCGGAGCTCGTCACGCTGCCTCTGCTTCTCGCGATCGGCGCGCAGGCGGTCGTACGCCGTCGAGGCGGCATCGCGGCGTCGACGTGCCTCCGCGTCGGAGGCTTCGGCCGTCTCGATCTCGTGCCGGGCACGGCTCTCGGCGTGCGCGAGACCGGCGAGGCGCTGGTCTTCTGCGGGGGCGCTGGTCGTGCCGGGCGTCGGTCGGTCACCAGCCGGGCCGGCGCCGTCATCGTCTTGGGCGATGAGCACCTCGTCCGCCCCGGGGTCGTCCGCTCCTTCTCCCGGGCCCCGGCCATCCGCCCCGCCGCGGGCGGGCAGCTGGGCGGCGAGCGCCTCCGCGTGCACGAGCACGGCGTCGAGCGCACGGCGCCCGTCGGCGACCGCGGCGTCCGCGTCGACGCGTCGGCGCTCGAGCTCCTTCTCGTAGTCTTCGAAACGGCGGGAGCCGAACAGGGTGCGCAGGAGCTTCTGCCGGTCGTTGTTTCCGGCGAGCAGGAACTCGGCGAAGCGCCCCTGCGCGAGCAGGATGACCTGGAGGAACTGGTCCTTCGTGAGGCCGATCTCCTCGGCGACGAGGGTCGCGACGTCGCGATCCTTCGCCGCGCGCCAGACGACGTCGCCGCCGACGACCTCCCCCATCCGCGCCGTCGCGGGGGAGGTCGTCATGCCCTCTCCGCGCTTCTTGGGGCGCTCGTACTCGGGCGATCGCTCGATGCGCCATCGGGTGTCGCCCGAGGTGAACTCGACGCTCACGAGCGTCGGATCGTCGGTCGCGCAATGGTCGCTGCGCAGGCGCTTCTCGCCGCCCTCGTAGCGGGGCACGGCGCCGAAGATCGCGAAGGCGACGGCGTCGAGGATGCTCGACTTGCCGGCGCCCGTGCGCCCGCCGATGAGGAACAGCCCGTCGGCGGCGTAGGCATCGAGATCGACGATCTGACGGTCGCGGAACGGTCCGAATCCCTCGATCTCGACGCGGTGGATCCTCATGCCCGCGCCTCGGCGGCGGCGTGCACCGAGACGACGTCTCCGATGATCTCCCGCTCGGCATCGGTGGCGGCTTCGCCGTTGCGCACGTGGGCGAGGAAGTCGTGGACGAGGTCGCCATCCGACCTGGCGCCCTGCACGCGCTCGCGGAACGTGCGCTGATCCGAGCGGATGCCGCCGGCAGGGGCGAGCTGGATGGTCGCGCAGTGAGCGAAGCGCTCGCGCAGGCGGCGCATCGGCTCGAGCGGCGGGTTGACGTCCGTCAGGATGGCGCACACCCAGTCGTCGGCGTGCGGCGCGTAGGCGGCGTCGGTGAGGAGCTCGTCGAGCGTCCCGCGGAGGGTCACGAGACGGCGCGGGATGGGGAGGTCGAGCCACTCGATGCCCTCGACGCCGTCGGGGCCGAGATCGATCATCCACGCGCCGCGGGGCTTGCTGCCCTCCCCGAAGCTGTAGTGCAGCGGCGCGCCGCTGTAGCGGACGTTCTCGGCGAGGCGCGAGCGGCCGTGGATGTGGCCGAGCGCGACGTAGTCGGGGCCGTCGAAGTCGACGACGGGCACGACGTCGAGCGAGCCCTGGCGGATCTCGCGCTCGACGCCATCCGTCGGCTGCACGTCGCCCGCGAAGCAGTGCGAGACGACGACCGAGCGCCCGCCGCGCTCTGCCCGGTCGGCGTTGACCAGGGTCATGGCGTGTCGGATGGTCTGCTCCTGCGTGCGCAGATCGATTCCCGGCCAGATGCTTCTCACGATGGCGGGTTCGAGGTAGGGCAGGCCGTAGAAGTGGACGGGGCCGTGTGCGTCGTCGATCGTGATGGGCGTGCCGACGGCGCGCGGGTCCGTGAGGATGTGCACGCCCGTCGATGCGAGCAGCGGGGAGAGGAAGCCGAGACGCGCCGCCGAGTCGTGGTTGCCGCTCGTGACGACGAGCTTCGCACCCGTGGCGCGCAGCGCGTTCAGCGTCTCGGTGAGCAGGTCGAACGCCGCGGCGGAGGGCGTCGCGGAGTCGAACACGTCGCCCGCGACGACGACGACGTCGACCTCGCGATCGCGCACCTCCGCGACGAGCGCGGCGAAGACGTCGCGCAGCGCGTCGAGCGTCGCATACCCGTGGAAGGTGCGCCCGATGTGCCAGTCGGAGGTGTGGAGGATCCGCATGCCTCCACGGTAAGGACGGGGTCGGACATTGGAGGGGAGACGCGGCGGGATGGATGGATGCCGACTCCTCTACGACCTCCGCGCCTGCGTCGGGCGGCGCGGAGCGCCTCTACGCCCCGTACTTCCCGATCACGCGGTCGAATGCACCATCCAGGTCGCCGTCGACCACCTGCCGCGCCTCGTCGGCGAGGTACCAGTCGACGATCTCCCGCGCACCGCGCGAGAACGGCGTCGTGGCGGCCCATCCCGGCACGAGCCGCTTGATGAGCGAGTTGTCGAAGACGACCGAGTGCGCCTTGTCGCCCACGAGGCCCGGGCCGAGCGACGGGATCTCCCGGGCGATCGCGGAGGACGCGACGTGCACGATCTCGGGCTCGCGGCCGAGCGCCGCGCCGAGCTGCCGCGCGATCTCGTCCCACGTGAGGCTCTCGTCGCTCGTGATGTGCACGGCCTGCCCGATCGCATGCGGGTTGCCGAACAACCCGACGAACGCGGTCGCGAAGTCGCGCGAGTGCGTGAGCGTCCACCAGCTCGTGCCATCCCCGTGCACGACGATCGGACGGCCGTCCCTGATCCGCTGCAGCGCCGTCCATCCGCCCTCGAGCGGGATGAGCGACGGGCCGTAGGTGTGGCTCGGGCGCACGATCGTGGCGGGGAACCCGCTCTCCCGATACGCCGCGACGAGGAGGTCCTCGCTCGCGATCTTGTTGCGCGAGTACTCCCAGAACGGGTTCCGCAGCGGCGTCGCCTCGGTGATCGGCAGCTGCGCGATCGGCTTCTGATACGCCGATGCGCTCGAGATGTAGAGGTACTGCCGCGTACGCCCCGCGAAGATGCGGATGTCATCGGCCGCCTGCTGCGGAGAGAAGCTGCGGAAGTTCGCCACGACGTCGAACGTCTCGTCGCGGATGGCGGCCTCGATCGAGCCGGCGTCGCCCGCGTCTCCGACGATCCCCCGCACGCCCTCGGGCAGCGGCGAGCGCCCGCGGTTGAGCACCGTCACCTCGTCGCCGCGGCTCGCGGCGAGGTCGGTCACGAAGGAGCTGATGTTGCCGGTGCCGCCGATGAGGAGGATGCGCATGCGCGCCACGCTACCGCCCGTCTCCCCTCCGGAGGGCGGCTCAGCGCGACGTGAGCACGCCGGCGCGTTCGGGATGAGCGGCGAACCAGTCGGCCACGTACCAGCACACGGGCAGCACCCTGCGGTCTCCGCGCGCCTCGATCTCGGCGACAGCGCGCTCCGTCACGATCGCGGCATACCCGTGGCCGCGGAAGGTCGGCACCGTGAACGCCCGTGTGAGCGCGACCGTGCCGCCGTTGTCGCGGTAGTCCAGCACGCTCACGAGGTCGTCGCCCCGGCGCAGCTCGTAGCGCGACGACTCGGGCGCATGGGTGAAGGACAGATCGCTCACCCCGACAGGCTACGCCCGCGGCGGATGGCCGGCGCCGCCCGGCAGATCGCCTCCGCGAACACGACGAGCCCGGGCACATCCGTCACATTTCGTCACGGCGGCCGTCATAACCGGTCGCCGTTTGACACGCGGAGACACGCCCGGCCATAATCGCCCGTATGACTGACAACACGCACCCCCTGTCCGCCCGGGAGGCGAGGGGAACGGACGGCATGATGATGGCCGGCCGTGTTGTCATGTGCTGTCGAATGTGCAGCTGAGGCGCTTCCGCCGATCCTCATGCACGCCAGGGCATAGCGAGACCATCCATGGTCGCCACGCCCACGAGCGACGGTCGTCCCGTCCGCTCCGACACAGGCCGTCACTCCGACCAGGCGCACGCCGGTCCGGCCGCCCCCACGCACGCTCCTCCTTCGAAGGAACCCATCATCATGTCCGCGTCCCTGCTCGAGCGCCCCACCGCCATCCGCCCCGCCTCCGCGACCCCCCTCCCCGGCACGCCCCGCGTCCGCACCGCGCAGCCGGCTGCCGCCCGCCCCGTCCAGCAGCCGGCGCCGGCTGCCGCCGCGACGACCACCGCACCGCGCGGGTTCGCCCTCTACGTCGGACTCGACGAGGCGAAGGCCGCTGCCGACGGCGTCTCGCTCTCCACCATCGTCGAGGCCCTGCGCCGCACGATCGCCGAGCTGTCGCCGAGCGCCGAGACCTACGCCGCCGTGGCCCTGGCGCCGCAGAGCGCGGGGGGACGTGACGTCGACGTCGTCCGCCTCGCACTCAAGGAGCCCGGCGCCGTCGCCCGCACGCTCCCCGACGCCGGCGAGACGGAGCACGCCGAGGGCGTCGTCGTCGACATCTCGCGCAAGCGCGTGCTGCTCGACGGCGAGTCGGCCGCTCTCACCTTCAAGGAGTTCGAGCTGCTGCAGTACCTCGTCCTGCGCGAGGGGCGGACGATCGAGCGCACCGAGCTCGTCGACTCCCTGTGGCAGGCGCAGACCGAGGACGAGACGCCCGGGGAGCGCACCATCGACGTGCACGTGCGGCGCCTGCGCGCCAAGCTCGGTCGCTACGAGGACATCGTCCGCACGGTCCGCGGAGCCGGCTACCGCTTCGACCGCCACGCCGACGTCACGATCCGGTACGGCGCCGGGGCCCCCTCCCCCGACCGCTTCTGATCCCGCGTCTGCCCCTTCCCTTCTGCCCCTTCCCTTCTGCCCCTCCCTCGCCCAACGGACATCCGCTCGCCGAAAGCACATCGGAATCCGCGTTATCGGATGGGCTCTGGTCAAACGGATATCCGTTGGACAAGTCGGCGGCTCGCACCCCTCAGGCTCACGGCTTTGTCGGACGAGGGGCGTAGCGTGACGGCATGATGCAGCGCACGGCACCTCCCCCGCGGATGGGCGTGCGCGAGCCGCGACCCGACCGCGTGCCACTCGCGACCCGCTCGGCACGCGCGCCGCGGCTCGAGGCCGTCTACACCCCGCGGCACGACGTCGACCTCCTCCGCACCGTCGGAGGGTTCCGACGCGGACACGGCGATCCCACGCAGGTGCACGACGGCGCCGTCATCTGGCGCGCGACGCGCACGCCGGAGGGCGTCGCGACGACGGCCCTGCGGCAGGCGGGCAACGGCACCATCCGCATCGCGGCGTGGGGGCCTGGCCGCGCGTGGGCGATCGAGCAGGCACCGGCCCTGTGCGGCGCCGAGGACGACCCCGCGGGCTTCGATCCTCGCGGCCATCCGCTCGTCGTGGAGGCGCACCGCCGCCATCCGGCCCTCCGCCTCGGCCGCACGGACCTCGTCTTCGACGCACTCGCGCAGTCGATCATGGAGCAGAAGGTCACGGCGCAGCAGGCCTTCCTCGCCTGGCGCAGCCTCGTCACCTGGTTCGGCGACCGTGCGCCCGGCCCCGCCCCGCGTCCGATGTTCGCGCCTCCCTCCGTCGACGGATGGCGCCGCATCCCGTCGTGGGGATGGCACCGCTCCGGCCTCGAGCCGCCGCAGTCGCGCACGATCGTGGGCGCCGCGCGCCGCGGCGACTCCCTCGTGCGCGCCGCTCACGGCGCCCGCGACGGCGATGACCGGGACCGCGTGCTCACGTCACTCCCCGGGATCGGCGTCTGGACGTCCGCCGAGACGCGCATCCGCGCCTTCGGCGACCCCGACGCCGTGAGCGTCGGCGACTACCACCTCGCGCACCAGGTCGGCTACGCGCTCACGGGAGCGCGCACCGACGACGACGGGATGGTCGCGCTGCTGGAGCCGTGGCGCGGTCACCGCCAGCGCGTCATCCGCCTCCTCGCGGCGTCGGGCGTCGCCGAGCCCCGACGCGGCCCGCGCGTGCACATGGAGGACCACCGCGCGCGATGAGCGCGGCATGATGGAGGGATGACCCGCGCCACCGCCGCCCTCATCGCCCTCGGCGTCCTCGCCCTCGCGATCGTCGTCGGGCTCATCCTCGGGAACGTCGGACTCGGGCTCATCCTCGGACTCGTCGTCGGGCTCATCCTCTTCCTGTCGTTCGAGTCGCGGCGCGGGCGGAACCAGGGCGTGAACGACGAGGACCACGGCATCGAGCTGTGACCTCCGCGAGCCTCAGCCGTAGTACAGCGCGACGGGCCTGCCGTCGATGACGCGCACGTCGACCTCGGTGTCGTAGACCGCCGCCAGCACCTCCGGCCGCATGATCTCGGCGGCGGGGGCATCCGCCACGACGCGCCCCTCGCGCATCGCGACGATGCGGTCGGCGTAGGTCGCGGCGAAGTTGATGTCGTGCAGCACGACGACGATGCGCTTGCCCAGCTCGTCGGCCATCCGCCGCACGAGCTTCATGATCTCCGTCATGTGCTTGAGGTCGAGGTTGTTGAGCGGCTCGTCCAGCAGCACGTACTCGGTGTCCTGCGCGAGCACCATCGCGATGAACGCCCGCTGCCGCTGGCCTCCCGACAGCTCGTCGAGGAACCGCGACCGGAACGGCTGCAGGTCGAGGTAGTCGATGGCGCGCTCGATGTGATCGCGGTCGACCGTCGTGAGGCGGCCTTTCGAGTGCGGGAAGCGCCCGAACTCGACGAGATCGTGCACCGTGAGCCGCGCGGCGATGTGGTTGTCCTGCCGCAGCACCGCGAGCCGCGTGGCGAGCGTCGCCGACGGCGTGCGGTCGACGGCCGCCCCGTCGACCGTGACCGTGCCCGAATCGGGGCGGATGAGCCGCCCGATGAGGCCGAACAGGGTCGACTTGCCCGCTCCGTTCGGACCGATGAGGGCGGTGACGCCCTCGCCTCCGAACGAGATCGTCACGTCGTCGAGCACGGTCTGCCCTCCGTAGCGCTTGACGGCGTTCTCGAGCGCGATCATCGCGCCCCCTTTCGCAGGACGAGGAACAGGAAGAACAGGCCGCCCGCGAACTCGATCACCATCGACAGGCTGCCGCCGAACGACAGCAGCTGCTCGAGCACGAGCTGGGCGCCGAGCAGGCAGACGAGCCCGATGAGCGCCGCGGCGGGCAGCGTCCAGGCGTGGCGGAACGAGCCGGCGTACGAGTAGGCGAGGTTGGCCACGATGAGCCCGAAGAAGAGGATGGGCCCCACGAGCGCGGTCGACGCCGCGATCATGATCGACACGATCGTGAACAGCGCGAGCACGACACGGCGGTGGCTGACCCCGAGCCCGATCGCCGCGGGCTCTCCCAGGGTCAGGACGTCGAGCGTGGGCACGAGGGGCACGAGCGCCGCGCAGGCCGCCGCGACGAGGAGCGCCGTGAACAGCAGCAGCGTCGGATCGGGCCGCGTGAGCGACGCGAACATCGCGTCGGACAGGATCTGGAAGTCGAGCGGATCGAGCATGCGCTGCATCCACTCCGTGAAGCTGCGGAAGAACGTCCCGAGCACGATGCCGACGAGCAGCATGAGGTGGATCGAGCGGCGCTTGCCGCCGAACATCCAGGTGAAGAGGAACACGCTGAACGCGACCATGACGACGAGCTGGGTGAGCCACAGGGTGAGCTCGTCGGCGTGAAGGAACGACGCGGAGCCGAAGAAGAACACGATGATCGTCGAGATGAGCACGTAGAACGCGTCGAATCCCATGATCGACGGCGTGAGGATGCGGTTCTGCGTGATGGTGTGGAAGACGACGGTCGACACCCCGACGGCGACGGCGACGACCGCCATCGCCGCGACCGTGAGGATGCGGATGCGCACGGCGAAGGCGAGCGACCCCGGCACGTCGGTGAAGAGGTAGACGGCGATGAGCGCGACGACGGCGATCGCGAGCGCGCCGAGGCGCACGGCCGGCCGCCTCCAGAGCGCGGGAGTCGGGGCGGGGGCGAGGTCGGCGAGGTCAGCGGGCACGGCTCCTCCTCCGCAGCAGCAGCCAGAGGAACAGGGCGGCGCCCACGACGCCCACGAGCACGGAGAGCGGGATCTCGTAGGGGAAGCGCACGACGCGCGCGACGATGTCGCACGCGAGCACGAAGACGGCGCCGAGCCCCGCGACCCAGGGGATGGACCGGCGCACGTTGTCGCCGATCACGAGGCTCACGATGTTGGGGACGACGAGGCCGAGGAACGGGATCATGCCCGCCGTGACGAGCACGGCCGCCGTGATGACGGCGATCACGACCATCCCGATCGCGACGACGCGGCGGTAGTCGAGTCCGAGGTTCGTCGCGAACTCCTCGCCCATGCCGATGACGCTGAACCGGTCGGCCGCGAACCACGCCACGACGACCATGGCGCCGGCGATCCATACGAACTCGTACCGTCCCTGCATGACGGTCGCGAAGCTTCCCTGCGACCACTGTCCGAGCGACTGCAGCAGGTCGAGGCGGTACGCGAAGAACGTCGTCACCGATCCGACGACGCCGCCCAGCATGATGCCGACGAGCGGCACGAGCACGAGCTGGCGCACCGGCACGGCCTTCACGACCTGCAGGAACACCCACGTGCCGATGAGGCCGAACAGCGCCGCCACGCCCATCTTGCCGACCACGGCCATCCCGGGCCAGAAGATCATCGTGACGAGCATGCCGAAGGTCGCGAACTCGCTCACGCCCGTCGTCCCCGGCTCGACGAAGCGGTTGCGCACGAGCATCTGCATGATGAGGCCGGCGATGCCGAGCGAGGCCCCCACCAGGATGACGGCGACGGTGCGGGGGATGCGGCTCGCGGCGAGGAGGAACGTCGCCGTCGCATCGCCCTCGACGAGGGCGAAGGGCGACACGTCGGAGACGCCGATGAAGACGCTCACCGCGGCGAGCGCCGCGAGGAGCACGCCGATGAGCGCCCCCACCCACGTCCGCCGGGGGCGGGCGGGGGCGGGGGCGCTCGTCGAGGACGGGGCCGTGACGGTCACGTGGAGGCCGGGGTCACTCCGCGATCTGCATCACGTCGTCGATGAGCAGCTGCGTCGTCTCGATTCCGCCGTAGACGATGTACCACGCCACGGGGTCGAGGTAGACGATCGTGTCGTTCTGCGCCGCGCTGGTCTGCTTCACGATGTCGTTGTCGAGCACCTGCGCGGCCGCGCCGGCCTCCGCCTCTCCCGTCGCGGCGTCGCGGTCGACGACCCAGAGGGTGTCGGGGTCCTGCTCGAGGAGGAACTCGAACGACACCGGCTCGCCGTGGGTCGCCGAGGCGATGTCCTCCACGACGGGCTCGACGCCGAACACGTCGTAGATGAGGCCTCCGCGCACGTTGGAGCTGCCGCCGTCGACGGGCGAGGGCGACATGGCGTTGAGCTCTCCGCCCGACACCATGACCGCGAGCCCGTTGCCCGCCTCGGCCGTCGCGGCCTTCGCCTCGTCGATGCCGGCCTCGAGGTCGGCGAGGGCTGCGGCCGCCTCGTCCTGTGCGCCGAGCACCTCGCCGAGGAACGTGACGTTGCGCTCGAGCGTCTCGACGTACGTCCCCGTGATGCCGAGGTCGATGGTCGGCGCGATCTGGCTGAGGTCGTCGTACAGCGCCGACGAACGCCCCCCGATGACGATGAGGTCGGGCTGCTGCGCCTCGATCTCGATGAGGTCGGCCTCGAAGAGCGTGCCGGCGTTGAACGCGTCGTCGGCGAGGGCGTCCTGCAGGTAGTCGGGGACCGATTCGATGGGGGCGCCGGCGACCTCGCCGCCGAGGGCCCCGATCGTGTCGACGGTCGCCATCTCGAACGCGACGATCTTCTCGGGGTGACGGGGGACCTCGACCGTCGTCGTCTCGTACTCCGGGTCGGCGTCCTCCGCCGCGACGTTGCGCTCCCAGGAGTAGGTGAGCGTGTCTGCGGCGGCGGTCTCCTCGGCCTCGGCCGGCACCTCCTCCGCCGACGAGCAGCCGGCGAGGACGAGCGCGGACGCGGCGACGAGCGACAGCGCGAAGACGGGCTCGCGGATGGACATGGCTGTTCCTCCTCTGCGGGCGCGCCCCTGCGCGCACGACGCGTGCATCGGCGGCGCATGTGATCACGCCGCCCGGTCAGGTAAGGCGAACCTCACCCGACCTGGGTAAGGGTAGCCTGATCCCATGCAGGTGTCGAATTCCTTCTCGCTCGAGCGCTCGCGGCTCGACCTCCGCTTCCGCTTCACGACGCTCGTCTCGCGCGAGTGGATCGGCCCCGACTACGTCCGCGTCCGCGTGCAGGGCGACGATCTGCGCGGGTTCGGCGAGGGCAGCGGCCACGACGACCACATCCGCATCTTCTTCCCCGACGGCGTACCGGCGTCTGTCGAGGAGATGCGCGAGGCCCCCAGCCGCGAATTCACGCCGCTCTCCTGGGGCGACGACTGGCTCGACCTCGAGTTCGCCGTGCACGGCGACGAGGGCGTCGCCGGCGTGTGGGCGGCGAACGCGCCGCTCGGCTCGTTGCTCGGCGTCGGAGGGCCGCGCGGCACGGTCGCCGTCTCGGGCGCCCCCGGCGGATGGTTCCTCGCGGGCGACGAGACGGCCATCCCGCAGATCCGGCGGTACGCCGCGGCGATCCCCGCCGGAGCCGACGCGCGGATCCTCGTCGAGGTCGCCGACGCCGGGCACGAGATCGCGATCGACGCGCCCGTGGACGTCGAGTACGTGCACCGCGACGGCGCCGCGCCGACGACGGCGCTCATCGGCCGGCTCGACGCGCTCACGGCCGGCGACCGCCCTGCGGGCGACGTGTTCGCCTTCATCGCGGCCGAGCAGGCCGTCGTCAAGCCTGGCCGCGCGCTCGCCGTCGACCGCTGGGGCCTCGACGCCGACCGCATCGTCGTGAAGGGGTACTGGAAGGGCGACGAGACCGGCGCGAGCTACCACGCCGCACACTGACCGCCGGCGCCGCCGCTACCGCAGCACGTGCGCTCGGATGGCCATGGCGGCCGCGCCGCGCGCCCACTCCACGAAGTCGGCGGGGCGCACCACGATCTCGAGCGGGTCGGCTCGGGCGTCGCGGAGGGGCCCGATGGCATCCTCGAAGGCGCCGCGCGCGACGTCGAGGACGCCGTCGCCCTCTCCGGAGATGACGATCGTGCGCGCGAACGTGAAGTTCGACGCGAGGGCGACGAGTCGGCCGAGCGCGACCGCCGCCGCCTCGACGGCCGTGCGCGCGACACCGTCGGCCCGACGCGCGAGGCTCAGCACCTCGTCGTAGTCGACGGTCCGCCCGAGCCCCACCGACACCTGGCCGCAGATCGCGTCGATCGTGAGGAGGGCAGCGGCGCATCCGCGATGCCCCTCGAAGCAGAGGGGGCCGGCGGGATCGAGCGGGATGTGGCCGACATGACCCACCCCGTCGTCATCGCTCACGACGACACGGCCTCCGGCGATGAGCCCGAATCCGACCCCCGCCCCGACCGTGACGACGGCGACGTTCGCGGCGTTCCGCCCGGCCCCGAACCACTGCTCGGCGTGCGTGAGCGCGACGAGGTCGTTGCTGAGCGTCGTGGGGATGCCCGTGGCCGACTCGACGAGGTCGGCGAGCGCGATCTCGCCCTCCCAGCCGAGGAACGGCGACCCGACGACCGACCGGCCGCCGCGCACGGGCCCGCTGATGCTCACTCCGATGCCGTCGGCCGCACGGTCCCGCGTCACGCGCGCGACCACGTCGGCGACGGCCGCGACGACGTCGCCGACTTCCCGCGAGGCGAGAGCGACGTCGTGACGCGCCACCTCCGCGCACCGCAGGTCGGTGGAGACGCCGTGGGCCGCATCCGCCGTGACCTTGACCCCGACGAAGCGCCGAGTGTCCGCGGCGACGTCGAGTGGCTGGCTGGGCCGCCCCACCCGCCGCCCCTGCTCGTCATCCGGCCCGGCATCGACCTCGATGAGCAGACCCGACTCGAGCAGCGGCTTCGTGAGCCGCGACAGGCTCGATTGCGACAGACCGATCCGGCGGGCGAGGGCGCTGCGGGAGATCGGCCCCGCGGTGAGGACCTCCAGGGCGACGGCGTGAGCCGAGCCGTCCTGCGTCGCCCATCCACCATCCATCCCTCTTTTGTATCACTTCGAGACGAATAGGTTGCCGATTCCGCGATCGCCCGCGGTCTTGACGCCCAATAACTTCTGCCGTAGAACTAATATCACCAGGCATCCCCGACGAAGGAGTCCCATGTCCGCCATCCCCCTGCGCGCCGCCGGCGTCGCGTTCGTCCTCGACGTCCCGGAGGTCGGGGCGCCCCGCGTGCTCCACTGGGGTGCCGACCTCGGGGAGCTGACCGAGGCCGACATCGACACGCTGCGCCTGACGGGGCTCGCGGGCATCGGGTCGGGGATGCCCGACACCGGCATGCCGCTCACGATGCTGCCCGCGCACGCCGACGGCTGGCTCTGGACGCCCGCCGTCACGGGCCACCGCGACGGCTCGGCCTTCTCCCCCGCGTTCTCCGGCACGACGGCCGAGGTGCTCCCGGTCGACGACGACCCCGTGATCGCGCACCGCGTGCGGGTGGACAGCGCGGACGCCGCGAACGGCCTCGCGCTCGCTCTCGACGTCGAGATGACGCGCTCGGGCCTCGTCCGCACGCGCGCCCGGCTCACGAACACGGGCGACGGGCGCTACGACCTCGCCTCCCTCGACGTCGCCCTCCCCGTGCCGGGGCGCGCGGGCGAGATCATGGACATGGCGGGCCGGCAGCTGCGCGAACGCGACCTGCAGCGGTCGCCCTTCGCGATCGGCTCGCACCTGCGCGAGTCGCGCCGGTCGTCGGGGCATGAGGCGAGCATCGTCCTCGCGGCGGGAACGCCCGGCTTCGGATGGCGCCACGGAGAGGTCTGGGCCGTGCACCTCGCCTGGTCGGGCAACACGCGCGTGCTCGCCGAGCGCACCAACCAGGGGCTGTCGACGCTCTCGGGCGGAGAGCTGCTGCTGCCCGGCGAGGTGCGCCTCGCGCACGGCGAGAGCTACACCTCGCCCTGGCTGTACGCCTCGACCGGCATCGGCCTCGACGCCATGGCCGCGCGCTTCCACGACTTCCTGCGCGCGCGCCCCGAGCACCCCTCCGCCGGCCGCCCGGTCACGCTCAACGTGTGGGAGGCGGTCTACTTCGATCACGAGCTCGGCAAGCTCCTCGAGATCGTCGACCGCGCCGCCGAGGTCGGCATCGAGCGCTACGTGCTCGACGACGGCTGGTTCCGCCACCGCCGCGACGACCACGCCGGGCTCGGCGACTGGTACGTCGACGAGGGCGTGTGGCCGGACGGCCTCGGCCCGCTCGTCGACGCGGTCGTCGCCAAGGGCATGCAGTTCGGCCTCTGGTTCGAGCCCGAGATGGTCAACGAGGACTCCGACCTCGCGCGCACCCACCCCGAGTGGATCATGGGGACGGGAGACCGCCTGCCCCACCCGCAGCGGCACCAGCAGGTCCTCAACATCGCCATCCCCGAGGCGTACGCGTACATCCGCGACCGCATCCTGGCCATCCTCGACGCGTACCCGATCTCGTACATCAAGTGGGATCACAACCGCGCGCTCACGGAGCCCGGCGACCGGACGACGGGGCGTCCCGTCGCGCACGAGCAGGCCGAGGCGCTGTACCGGCTGCTCGACGAGATCCGCGCGGCGCACCCGGGCCTCGAGATCGAGTCGTGCTCGTCGGGCGGCGGGCGCATCGACCTCGGCATCATGGCGCGCACCGACCGCATCTGGGGGTCCGACTGCATCGACCCCCTCGAGCGCCAGGCGATCGAGGCGGGCACGGCCCTGCTGCTCCCGCCCGAGATGGTCGGCTCTCACGTCGCGAGCCCCCTCAGCCACACGACGGGACGGGCGCACTCGCTCGCGTTCCGCGCCGGCACGGCGTTCTTCTCGCACATGGGCGTGGAATGGGACGTCACGAAGGCCGATGACGCCGAGCGCGCCCAGCTGGCCGAGTGGATCGCCCTGCACAAGACGCATCGCGCGCTCCTCCACACCGGCCGCGTCGTGCACGCCGACCCCATCGGCGACGGCATCTGGACGCACGGCGTCGTCGCGCACGACGCCACGGAGGCGATCTTCGCGGTCGCCATGGTGGAGACGGGGCCGTACTGGCCCACTCCCCGTGTGACGATCCCCGGTCTCGATCCCGCCCGCCGATACCGCGTGCAGCCGCTCGCGCCGGCCGACGCCCGCGACCACCGCACGGCGCACACGCGCCCGGCATGGTGGTCCGAGGCGATCGAGCTGCCGGGCGCCGCGCTCGCCGACGTCGGCGTGCAGGTGCCGGCGCTCAATCCCGAACAGCTCGTGCTGCTCCACGTGACGGCGGTCTGAGCCGCCCGTTCCCCACCATCCCGTCGCAACGAAGCGGAGGCATGATGACCGTCCTGACCGAACCCGGTGCGCGGCCGCGCACCGGCGTGCGACCTCCCGCGCGCGGGAGGAGGCCGCGCGGCGATCTGCGGATCGCCGCCGTGTTCCTCCTCCCCGCCGCGGTGGGCCTCGTCGCGTTCTACCTGTGGCCCGCGCTGCGCGGCCTGTACTTCTCCTTCACGGAGTACGCCGTCCTCACGCCGCCCGAGTGGGTGGGCACGGCGAACTACGAGCGGATGGCGGCCGACCCGCTGTTCTGGAACGCGCTGTGGGTGACGGCCCTCTACGTCGTCATGAACATCGGCGTGCAGACCGTGCTCGCGATCCTCATCGCCGTGCTGCTCCACCGCCTCACGCGCTCGACGGTCGTGCGCGGGATGGCGCTGCTGCCGTACTTCGTCGCCAACGTCATCGTCGCGCTCGTGTGGTACTTCATGCTCGACTACCAGATCGGCATCGTGAACGTCGTGCTCGACGGCATCGGTCTCGACCGGATGGCGTTCTTCGGCGACTCGGCGCTCGCGCTTCCCACCATCGCGCTCATCAACGTGTGGCGTCACATGGGCTACACGGCGCTCCTCATCTTCGCCGGTCTCCAGACGATCAACCCGTCGCTCTACGAAGCGGCGCGCGTGGACGGCGCGAGCGAGCTCCGCCAGTTCTTCTCGATCACGCTCCCGCAGCTGCGCCCCGTGCTCGTCATGGTCCTCGTCGTGACGGTCACCGGCTCGTTCCAGGTCTTCGACACCGTCGCCGTGACGACGGGAGGCGGCCCCGTGAACGCCACGCGCGTGCTCAACATGTACATCTACGACCTCGCGTTCGGGCAGCTCGACTTCGGATACGCCTCGGCGCTCGCGATCGCGCTGTTCGTGCTCCTGTTCGCCATCGCCTTCGTGCAGCTGCGCCTCATGCGCGCCGGCGAGCACGACGAGAACTGAGGCCGCCATGACGCACACCGTCTCCGAGACCCGTCTCATCGTCACGGGCACCGCGAAGCCGCAGCGCCCGCGCATCGGCGCCGGCCGGGTGATCGCCTGGATCTGCCTCGTCGCCATCCTGCTCGTCACGCTCGTGCCGTTCTACTGGATGCTGCGCACCGCGCTGTCGTCGAACGGCGCGCTCTCGGCCGAACCGGGCAACCTGCTGCCGGCCGGCTTCACCCTCGACGCCTTCCGCCGCGTGTTCGGCCTCACGAGCCTCGAGGAGAACCTCGCGCAGGGCGGGGCGGGATCGGCCATCGACTTCTGGCTGTACCTGCGCAACTCGGTCATCACGTCCACCCTCATCACGGTCGGCCAGGTGACGTTCTCGGCGATGGCCGCGTACGCGTTCGCCCGTCTCCGGTTCCGCGGGCGCGACGCCCTGTTCGCCGTGTTCCTCTCGGCCCTCATGGTGCCGGGCATCTTCACGGCCATCCCGAACTTCGTGCTCATCAAGGATCTGGGGCTGCTCAACACCTTCGCCGGCATCGTGCTGCCGTCCATCCTCATGACCCCGTTCGCGATCTTCTTCCTGCGGCAGTTCTTCCTCGGCATCCCGCGCGAGATCGAGGAGGCGGCGCTCATCGACGGCGCAGGGCGCGTGCGCTGCTTCCTGCGCGTCATCGTGCCGATGAGCACGGCGCCCCTCACGACGCTCGCCGTCCTGACCTACATCACGGCCTGGAACGAGTACCTGTGGCCCCTGCTCGTCGGGCAGAGCGAGGACGTCCGCGTGCTCACAGTCGCCCTCGGCATCTTCCGCTCGCAGACCCCGCAGGGCACGCCCGACTGGTCCGGGCTCATGGCGGCGACCCTCGTCGCGGCGCTCCCGATCGTGCTGCTGTTCTGCGTGCTGGGGCGCCGCATCGTGAACTCCATCGGCTTCAGCGGGATCAAGTGAGGGGGACGGACATGGATCGCAGGCACCGGACGGCCGCGGCGGGCGCACTCGTCGCCGCGACGGCGCTCGTCGTCTCGGGATGCGGCGCGCCAGACGGCGTCGCCGCCGACGGGACGACGGTCATCCGCTACGCGATGTGGGATTCGAACCAGATGCCGGGGTACCAGCAGTGCGCCGACGACTTCGAGCGCCTGCACCCCGGCATCGAGATCCGCATCGAGCAGAACGGGTGGGACGACTACTGGACGCAGCTCACGGCGACGATGGTCGCCGAGTCGGCGCCCGACGTGTTCGTCGACCACACCTCGCAGTTCGGGAAGTTCGCCGTCCTCGGCCAGATCCTCGACCTCTCTCCCTATCTCGCGGAATCGGACGTCGACCTGGCGCAGTACCAGGACGGCCTCGCCGATCTGTGGCGGGGGCCGGACGGGGAGACCCTGTACGGCCTGCCGAAGGACTGGGACACGGAGGCGCTGTTCTACGACGCCGATCTGCTGGCGGGGGCCGGGTACACGCCCGACGACCTCTGGTCGCTGGAGTGGAACCCCGACGACGGCGGCACGTTCGAGGAGTTCGTCGCCGCCATGACGGTCGACGAGAACGGCGTCCGCGGGAACGAGGAGGGCTTCGATCCGCGCAACGTCGCGACGTACGGCCTCGGCTACAACGACGCCGGCGGCGGCTACGGGCAGGTGCAGTGGTCGGCGTTCGCGCTCTCGAACGGCTGGTCGTACACCGATGAGAACCCGTGGGGGACGTCGTTCGACTACGGCGACGATGCGCTCCTCGAGACGATCGGATGGTGGCGCTCGCTCATCGAGAAGGGCTACATGCCCCCTCTCGCACAGGCGACCTCGGGAGTCGGCACGCAGGAGTCGCTCGGCTCCGGGGCGTACGCCACGGTCATCGAGGGCGCGTGGAACGCCCGGGCATTCTCCGAGCTCGAAGGCGCCGACGTGCAGGCGGCGCCGACGCCGATCGGTCCGGCGGGGCAGCGCGCCTCCGTCTTCAACGGACTGTCCGACGCCATCTGGTCGGGCACGCCGAACCCCGACGAGGCGTGGCTGTGGGTGGAGTACCTCGCGAGCACCGACTGCCAGGACGTCATGGCCGGCACCGGACGCATCTTCCCCGCGATCTCGACATCGTCCGATCTCGCCGTCGAGACCTTCGCGGAGCTCGGGATCGATGCGGACGCCTTCGCCGTGCACGTCGCCGACGGCACGACCGTGCCGACGCCCGTGACGGACAAGTGGGCCCAGGCGCAGGCGATCATGACGCCCGCCATGGACGCCGTCATCGCCTTCGACGCCGACGTCGATTCGCTCGTCGACGCGGGAGAGCGGGTCAACCGCCTCTTCGACGAGTGAGCCGAGCGCGGGCGCGGGGCTCAGCGGCCCGCGCCCGCGCCGTCACGCCCGCGCCGTGACGGCGCAGCGGTCGTCGCCCGGCGCGGCTCCGCTCGCGGCGTGCTCGAGCAGCCCGCACAGCTGCGCGCGCTGGGCGGGCTCGAGCCCCGAGAGCAGCTCGTCCTCGGCCGCACGCACGCGCGTGTCGAGCGCGGCGACCGCGTCGCGCCCCCGTGCCGTCGCCGCGATGCGGCGCGCGCGGCGATCGGCGGGGTCGAGGCGGCGTTCGATGAGGCCTGCGGCGGCGAGCTCATCGAGCACGTAGGTCATGACGGTGCGGTCGATGCCGAGGCGCGCGGCGAGCGCCGACTGGGTGGGCGGCTGCTCGTGCGCGGCGACCGAGAGCACCTGGTAGCCGCGCTCGCCGTGCGGCAGGTCGGCGGCGATGACGGCGATGCGCGCCTTCCACTCGCGCAGCAGCGCGGCGAGCGACCAGCCCAGCAGAGAGGGGCGGGGAAGCGATGCGTCGGCCATCCGCCCATCGTAACGGAATAGGATGCGCTCAAGATAAGTTGTTGGACAGATGATCGGCCACAACGATCATCAAAGGAGCGCGCGCATGCCCGACTACGGCCAGGACCTGTCCTTCGGCTCGTTCATCACCCCGTCGAACGCCGACCCGCATCAGCCGGTTCGACTCGCCCAGGTCTCGGAGGCGGCCGGGCTCGACCTCGTGACGTTCCAGGACCATCCGTACCAGCCGGCCTTCCTCGACACGTGGACGCTGCTCACGTGGGTCGCCTCGGCGACCGAGCGCATCACCGTGTCGGGCAATGTGCTCAACCTGCCGCTGCGGCAGCCCGCTGTGCTGGCGCGCTCGGCCGCGTCGCTCGACCTGCTCTCGGGCGGACGCGTCGCGCTCGGCCTCGGAGCCGGAGGCTTCTGGGACGCGATCGAGGCGATGGGCGGCACGAAGCTCACACCGGGTGAGGGCGTCGACGCGCTGTCCGAGGCCATCGACATCATCCGCGGGATCTGGGACGTGTCGGAGCGCGGACCGCTGCGCGTCGACGGCGCGCACCATCGCGTGGCGGGAGCCAAGCGCGGACCGGCGCCGGCCCACGACATCCCGATCTGGATCGGTGCCTACAAGCCGCGCATGCTGCGTCTGACGGCGCGCAAGGCCGACGGATGGCTTCCCTCGCTCGCGTATCTGGACGACGGCGACCTGCGTCGCGCGTCGCGCGTCGCGCACGATCGACGCCGCCGCCGAGGACGCCGGCCGCCATCCCGCCGAGATCCGCCGCCTGCTCAACGTGGCGGGCGCCATCCAGCCCGCGTCGAGCGGACGGCTGCAGGGGCCGGCGTCGCAGTGGGTCGACGAGCTCTCCGAGCTCGCTCTCGCCGACGGCATCTCGACGTTCGTCCTCGCGAGCGACGACGCTGCGACGCTGCAGGCCTTCGGAGAGGAGGTCGCCCCCGCCGTGCGCGAGGCCGTCGGCCGCGAGCGCACCGGGCGCGGCACCGTGCCGGCGTCCGCGCGACGCGGGTCGGCGGCGCTGGCGCTGCGACGCGACGGCATCGACTACGCGCGGATCCCCGCCGCCCTGGCCGCGAGCGCGGTCGAGCCGGGCGACCGCTCGTACGACGCCGTGCGCCACAACTACCTGCGCTCGGGCGCCCCCGGTCTCGTACTCCTGCCGCGCACGGCGGACGAGGTCGTCGAGGGCCTCGCCTACGCCCGCACGCTCGATGTGCCGCTCGGCGTGCGCTCGGGCGGTCACGGGATCAGCGGCCGCTCCACCAACGACGGCGGCGTCGTCCTCGACCTGCGCGCGCTCGACGCCGTCACACCCCTCGACGGCGGTCGTGTGCGGCTCGGAGCCGGTGCGACGTGGGGGCAGGTGGCGCAGTCGCTGCAGCCCCTCGGCCTCGCGATCAGCTCGGGCGACTACGGCGGCGTCGGAGTCGGGGGCCTCGCGACGACGGGCGGGGTGGGGTTGCTCGGGCGGCGGTTCGGCCTCACGATCGACCGCGTCGTCGGCGCCGACGTCGTCACCGCCGACGGGCGTCTCCTGCGCGCGAGCGCAGAGGAGAACCCCGACCTGTTCTGGGGGCTCCGCGGGGCGGGCGGGAATCTCGGCATCGTGACCTCGGTCGACGTCGATGCCATGCCGCTCGGCGACGTGGTGTTCTCGCAGATGGCCATCGACGCCCGCGACACCGCCGGCGTGCTGCAGCGCTGGGGCGCGGCCGTCGAGGCGGCTCCCCGCGAGCTCACGAGCTTCCTCGTGCTCTCTCCCGCCCGGCGCGGACAGCCGCCCGTCGCGCAGCTCATGACCGTCTACGCGGGCGACGACACCGCGGCGGCCGTCCGCGAGCTCGAGCGCCTCGCCGATGCGGGGCCGCTGCTCGACCACAGGGCGTACCTGCTGCCCTACCCCGGCATCCTGCAGGACGCCGGCCGCCATCATTCGGGCGGCGGGGACCCGTCCGTGCGGTCGGGGCTCGTCACCCACCTCGGCCCGGACGAGGCGGGCACCTTCGCGGACCTCGCCGGCACGGGGGCGGCGTACTTCCTGCAGATCCGCGCGACGGGCGGAGCCGCGCACGACCTCGCAGCGGACGCGACCGCGTACCCCCACCGCCACCAGAACTTCCTGCTGTCGGCGATGGGCGCATCGCAGCACGCGCTCGACGCCGTGTGGGACGAGCGGATGGCCCCGCACGTCGACGGGCTGTACCTGTCGTTCGACACCGACACGCGGATCGAACGGCTCGTCGACGCCTTCGGCGCCAACCTGCCGCGACTTCGCGAAGTGAAGCGCGCCTACGACCCCGAGAACGTGTTCCGCGCGAACTTCCCGATCCCGCCCGCCGGGTGAGCCGCCACCGCCGTCAGCGGCTCCGCACGGCGAGGATGGCGTCGAGGAGCGCCTCGGCGGTCTCGCGCTTGGCGCCCGACACCGTCGCGATGACCTCGTCGTGCGCGTCGATGACGAGCAGCGCGTTGTCCACCCGCTCGAAGCCCTCGGTCCATCCCACCTCGTTGACGGCGAGAAGGTCGACGCCCTTGCGGCGGCGCTTGCGGATGCCGCGCTCGAGCAGCGTCTCTCCCGGTGCGGGAGTCTCCGCCGCGAAGCCGACGATCGTCTGCCCCGGCAGACGGCGTTCGGCGAGCCCTGCGAGGATGTCGGCGTTCTCGACGAGGGTCAGGGTGGGTGGGACCCCGGCCGCCGCCTCCTTGGTGAGCTTGCGCTCTGCGACGTCGGCGACCCGATAGTCCGCGACGGCCGCGGCCATGACGACGACGTCGGCTCGGGGCGCGAGCTCGGCCATGACGGCCTCGAGCTCCGCCGCCGTGCCCGCCCTCCGCACGGAGACGCCGTGGCCGGCATCGACCAGCGCCGCCTCCTCCACGTGCGCCGCGACGAGGGTGACCTCGGCACCGCGGTCGGCGGCCGCCCGCGCGACGGCGACGCCCTGGCGCCCGCTCGAGCGGTTGCCGATGTAGCGCACGGGATCGATCGGCTCGCGTGTGCCGCCCGCCGACACGACGATCCTCAGCCCCGCCGCATCCGCGCGGCGGGCCAGGGCTCGCGTGACGGCGTCGCGGATGGCCTCGGGCTCGGTCATGCGACCCGGCCCGCTGTCCTCTCCCGTGAGGCGGCCCGAGTCGGGCCCGATGACCTCGACCCCGCGCGCGGCGAGCACGCCGATGTTCGCCTGCGTGGCCGGGTGCTCCCACATCTCCGTGTGCATGGCCGGAGCGACCAGCACGGGGGCGGCCGTCGCGAGCAGCGTCGTGCCGAGCAGGTCGTCGGCGAGGCCGGCGGCCATCCGGGCGAGCGTGTTGGCCGTGGCGGGAGCGACGACGACGAGGTCGGCGGCCTGGCCGAGGGCGACGTGTCGGACGTGCGCCACGTCGTCGTGGACGGACGTCGTGACGGGATGGCGGCTGATCGCCTCCCACGTCGGCTGGCCGACGAAGCGGAGCGCGTCGACCGTCGGCACGACGTGCACGTCGTGACCGTCCTTCACGAGCAGACGGACGAGCGCGACGACCTTGTACGCGGCGATCCCGCCGGTGACTCCCACGACGATGTTCATCGCCTGCGATTCTCCCACCTGCCCGGCCGCGCCGCGCCGTTCCCGCGGCCATAGGCTGAAACCGCCATGTGCACCGTCGTCATCCGCGTCCCCGAGGACGCCGCTCACTCCATCCGCCTCCTCGCCGTGCGCGACGAGGATCCGCTGCGGCCCTGGAACCCGCTCGGGGCATGGTGGTCCGAGCGTCCGCAGCTCGCGGGCGTGCAGGACCGCCTCGCCGGAGGGGCCTGGCTGGCGGCGGAAGGCGGACGCCTCGCGGTGCTGCTCAATCGCGCCGGCGCACCGCTCCTCCCCTCGAGCGCGATCACGTCACGCGGGGGCATCGTGCTGGATGCCGTCGGCGGGCGCCTTCCCGGGCCGCATCCGACGACGCTCGGGTTCAATCTGGTCTCGGTGGCCGACGGCCGGGCGGAGCTGGTGTCCTGGGATGGGGAGCGCCTCACTCGCGAGGTCATGCCCGCCGGAACGCACATGATCGCGCACGACGACCTCGACGACCGGGCCACCCCGCGCATCGTGACCTGGCGCGACGCATTCGCGGCCGCGCCCGCGGAGGGCGACGGCGCGTGGTGGGAGCCTTGGCTCGCCGTGCTGATGCGCAGCGCCGCGCTGTCGCCGGAGGACGATCGCGCCATCATCCGCGACAACCGCGTGCACGGATACCCCACGCAGTCGCTCCTCGCGTGCGTGGCCTCCGTGACGCCGACGACGGCGGACGTCCGCTACGCGGAACTCGAGACCGCAGGCCGCTGGAACCCGCTGCAGTTCTGAGCGCACGTCGTTCCGGCCGCTTCCGGTGGCAGGGGCTTCCGGTGGCGGGGGCACCCGGTGGCGGATGCTTCTCGCCCGGGTCGCAGTTTGCGTCCGTTGTGGGGCGGGTGGGGGCGGTTCGTGCGACCTGGGCTGGCGGTGTTCTCGCCCGGGTGGCGGTTCGCGTCCGTTCCGGGCCCACTGGGGGCGGTTACTGCGACCTGGGCGGTGGGTGACTCTCGCCTGGGTCGCTGTTCGCGTCAGTTCGGGGGTCGCTGGGGGCGGTTACTGCGACCTGGGCGGGTGGTCGTTCTCGCCGGGGTTGCTGTTCGTGTCGGTTGCGGGGCGGGCCGGTGAAAGCACGAAAGGCCACCCAGCGTTGGGTGGCCTTTCGTTCAGGTTAAGTCCGGCGGTGTCCTACTCTCCCACAAGGTCCCCCTTGCAGTACCATCGGCGCTGAGAGGCTTAGCTTCCGGGTTCGGAATGTGACCGGGCGT
>NZ_JBSHGQ010000028.1:0-50591 GCF_053617895.1 Microbacterium sp. NPDC055683
CGGATATCCGTTGGACGAAAGCACACCCGAAAGCTCGCAATCCGGTGGCTGCTCGGCACGCAGATGGCCGTTCGCCACACCCGCGCCGCGCACGCCCGCGCCGCGCACACCCGCGTCGCGCACGCCCGCGTCGCGCGCGCCCGGGCAGCCATGAAGAAGGGACCGCAGTGAAGACACCGCGCATCGGGATCGTCGGAGTGCACGGGTACGGGGCGCAGCATGTGCGTCGCGTCGCCGCGCTGCAGGAGCGGGGGCGGGTCGTGCTCGCCGCGACGGCGGATCCCGCCGCTCCCGAACCCGGCTCGCTGCCGGCCGGCGCCGTCCACCACGCCGACGCGGACGCGATGATCGCGGCGGGCGACCTCGACGTCGTCATCGTCGCGACGCCCATCCACACGCACGCCGTGATCGCCGGGGCCGCCGTCGACGCGGGCTGCGACGTCCTGCTCGAGAAGCCCCCCACGGCGACCCTCGAGGAGTTCCGCGACCTCCTGTCGCGCGCCGACGCCCGCGGAGCGCTCGTGCAGGTCGGGTTCCAGAGCCTGGGCTCCGACGCGGTCCCCGCCGTCCGCGCGCTCATCGCGGAGGGCGCGGTGGGCGAGGTGCGGCGCTACGGCGCGACGGGCATCTGGGTGCGGACCGACCGCTACTTCACGCGGTCGCCGTGGGCGGGCAGGCGGCGGATGGCCGGTCGCGTCGTCGCGGACGGCGCGCTGACGAACCCCCTCGCCCACGCCACCGCCACGGCGCTCGCGGTCGCCGGGCGCCAGAGCGAGGACGACGTCGCGGGCCTCGAGCTCGAGCTGCTGCACGCCAACGACATCGAGGCCGACGACACCTCGGTCGCGCGGTTCGCCCTGCGCGACGCGCCCTCGCTCACGACGGCGGTGACCCTGTGCGGAGCCGTGCGCGAGGAGCCGTACGTCGAGGTCGTGGGCACGAGCGGCCGCCTCCGGCTCTACTACACGCTCGACCTCGTCCAGGTCGAGCGCGACGACGCGCCCTTCACGCGGCTCCACGGCCGCCGGCCCCTGCTCGAGAACCTGCTCGACGCTCGCGCGACCGGGGCGCCCCTGCTGTCCCCCCTCGCCGCGAGCGGTGCCTTCATGCGCCTCGTCGACGGCGTGATGGCCGCACCGGACCCCCGCCCGATCGATGCCGCGCACTGGAGCGACGTGGACGACGAGGAGGGCCGGCACCGCGTCGTCAGGGGAGTCGAAGACGCGATCAGGGGTGCCCTGCGTGCGGAGTCGACGTTCACCGGAATCGGCGCGCCCTTTATTTGTTGATGCTCCCGCGTTATGGCACGATGACACGGGAGCAAAGGAGCACACCATGACGACCTCGTCCGCACCGCTGCGCGTCGCCCTCGTCGGCCACGCCTTCATGGGCCGCGCCCACGCGCACGCCTGGCGCACGGCGCCGCGGTTCTTCGACCTGCCCCGCGACCCCGAGCTGGCGGTGGTCGTGGGCCGCGACCCCGCCCGCGCCGCCGCCGCGGCGCACGAGCTCGGCGCCGCGGAGTCGTCGGCGGACTGGCGCGAGGTGATCGCGCGCGACGACATCGACATCGTCGACGTGTGCGCGCCCGGCGACGTCCACGCCGAGGTGGCGATCGCCGCGCTCGCCGCGGGCAAGCACGTGCTGTGCGAGAAGCCGCTCGCGCGGACGGTCGCCGAGGCCGAGCGGATGGCCGAGGCGGCCCGCACGGCGCCCGCCGGCACGCGCGCCATGTGCGGGTTCAGCTACCGGCGCACTCCCGCTCTCGCCTACGCCAGGCAGCTCATCGCAGACGGCCGCCTGGGCGCCATCCGCCATGTGCGCGCGCAGTACCTGCAGGACTGGCTGACGGACCCCGAGGCACCGCTCACCTGGCGCCTCGACAAGGACGTCGCGGGCTCCGGCACGCTCGGCGACATCGGCGCGCACAGCATCGACACGGCGCAGTGGCTCCTCGGCGACGACATCGCCGCCGTCTCGGCGCAGCTGCGCACCTTCGTCGCGGATCGGCCCATCCTGTCGGAGCAGCGCGGCCTCGGCGGCAGGGCCGCCGCCGACGCAGAGCGCGGCCCCGTGACGGTCGACGACGCCGTGGCCTTCACGGCCTCGTTCGCGGGCGGCGCGCTGGGCGTCTTCGAGGCGACGCGCTTCGCCCTCGGACGCCGCAACGCCAACCGCATCGAGATCAACGGCGGCCGCGGCTCGATCGCGTTCGACTTCGAGCGGATGAACGAGCTCGAGTTCTACGACGCGTCCGACGAGGACGGCGCACAAGGCTTCCGGCGCATCCAGGTGACCGAGCCCGTCCATCCCTACGCGGCCCACTGGTGGCCCACGGGTCACGGGCTCGGCTACGAGCACCTCTTCACCCACCAGGTGGCCGACCTCGTCGCGGCCATCGCCTCGGGCGTCGATCCGTCGCCGACCTTCGAGGAGGCGCTGCGTGTGCAGCGCGTGCTCGATGCCGTCGAGCGCAGCGCCGGCGCCTCGTCCATCCTCACCCCCGTGAACGGAGCAGCATGAGCAGGGCCCTCGTCGTCCGCGGCGGATGGGACGGCCACCGTCCCGTCGAAGCGACCGACCTCTTCCTCCCCTTCCTCGAGGCGAACGGCTTCGACGTGCGCGTCGAGGAGTCGACGGACGTCTACGCCGACGCGGACGAGATGGCCGCGACCGACCTCATCCTGCAGAGCGTGACGATGTCGACGATCGAGCGCGACGAGCTGCAGGGGCTCATCGCGGCCGTTCGCGCCGGCACCGGGTTCGCGGGATGGCACGGCGGCATCGCCGACTCGTTCCGCAACTCCTCCGACTACCTGCAGCTCGTCGGAGGGCAGTTCGCGACCCACCCGGGCAAGGAGCCGTCGCTCGCCGTCGGCGACGCGAGCGACAACTACCTGCCGTACACGGTGGAGATCACCGAGCTCGGCCGCGCGCACGAGATCACGGCGGGCATCGACGACTTCGCGCTCGAGACCGAGCAGTACTGGGTGCTGCACGACGACCTCATCGACGTGCTCGCCACGACGACGCACCCCGTGCGACCGTGGCACCCGTGGCACCGGCCGATCACCTCGCCCGTCGTCTGGACCCGGCTGTGGGGAGAGGGGCGCGTGTTCGTCGCGACCCCCGGGCACAGTCCGGAGGTGCTGCAGGACGAGAACGTCCGCACGATCGTAGAGAGGGGGCTGCTGTGGGCCAGCCGCACGGCGTAGGCATCGTCGGGCTCGGGAACATCTCGCGCCAGTACCTCGAGGCTCTCGAGGGCCACCCCGGTATCCGCATCGTCGCCGTCGCCGACCTGTCGGCGGAGCGCGCGGCCGAGGTCGCCGCGCAGACCGGTGCGGTCGCGGTCGGCGTCGACGAGCTCGTCGCGCATCCGGGCGTGGAGACGGTCCTCAACCTCACCATCCCCGCCGTGCACGCCGAGATCGCGCATGCCGCGATCTCGGCCGGGAAGGCCGTCTACGGCGAGAAGCCCCTCGCACTCGAGGTCGCGGAGGGCGAGGCCATGGTCGCGGCGGCGCGCGCCGCGGGCGTCGCGATCGGCTCCGCCCCCGACACCGTGCTGGGCACGGGCATCCAGACCGCCCGGCGTGCGATCGACGACGGCCGCATCGGCCGTCCCCTCGCCGCATCGGCGACCATGATCACCCCGGGGCACGAACGGTGGCATCCGAACCCCGACTTCTACTACCAGCCGGGCGGCGGCCCCATGCTCGACATGGGCCCGTACTACGTCTCGGCCCTCGTGACGCTGCTCGGTCCCGTCGTGGCGGTGAGCGGGGCGGCGTCCCGCATCCGCGACACGCGCGTCATCGGCTCGGGCCCGCGCGCGGGCGAGACCATCCCCGTCGCCGTCGACACGCACGTCACGGGCATCCTCGAGCACGAGGGCGGCGCGATCTCGACGATCGTGACCAGCTTCGACGGCACGGCCACGACGGCGTCGCCCCTCGAGGTGCACGGCACGGAGGGAACGCTCCTCGTGCCCGACCCGAACCGGTTCGACGGCGATGTCGTGCTGCATCGCACGGGGGAGACGGCCGAGACGCTCGCGGTGTCGGCGGGCTACGCCGACGGCGCGCGCGGCGTCGGGCTCGTCGACTTCGTCGCGACGCCCGCCGACGTCGAGGCGAGGGCGGGCGGCGCGATGGCGCTGCACGTGCTCGACATCATGACGGGCGTGCTCCGCGCCGCGGAGACGGGCGCCCGCGTCGCGCTGACGACGACCACGGAGCGGCCGGCGGCCGTGCCCCTCACGGCACGGAGCGACTGGCACAGCTGATCCACGGCGTCAACCTTCGCGGATGGCCCCGGTCGGTCGGGCAGGATGGGTGGGACTGATCCGACGACCGGGGGAGACGCGCATGTTCGGACGACGCAGGGTCGAGATGATCGTGCGGGAGGCGCCGCCGTCGAAGGCGCGCGCCCTGTGGACGGACGGACTCGGGACGCTCGCGACCCGGTCCATCCAGATCATCGCGGTGGTCGTGCTCGCGGCGGGGCTCGTGTTCGCCTACCAGTCGCTCACGGTCGTCGTCATCCCCGTGCTGCTCGCGCTCATCATCGCGTGCGCCTTCGAGCCCGTCATGCGATGGCTGCGGGCGCACCTCAACGCCACACTCGGCACGGTGCTGCTCCTCCTCGGCATCGTCGTCGTGCTCGGCGGCGTCGGATGGGCCATGGTGTGGGCCGTGCGCAGCCAGTGGGACGAGCTGTACGAGAGCGCGCAGGAGGGCTTCCAGCAGGTGCTGGCGTGGGTGAACACCCTGCCCTTCGCCCCCGACCAGGAGCAGATCGACGAGTGGGTCGCCGCCCTCACCGACTTCCTCACGAGCGCGCAGTTCGGCTCCGGCGCCGTCGCGGGCGTCAGCTGGGTCGCGAACTTCGTGACGGGCCTCGTGCTCATGGTCGTCGTGCTGTTCTTCTTCCTCAAGGACGGCCCGCAGCTGTGGGCGTTCCTCACGCGCCCCTTCGAGGGCGAGTGGTACGGGCGGGTCCGCCGCGCCGGCACGAAGACGGTCGAGACGTTCGGCTCCTACATTCGAGGGACAGCAGCCGTCGCGGCGGTCGACGCGATCGGCATCGGGATCGGGCTCGTCATCCTCGGGGTGCCGCTGTGGTTCCCGCTCACGCTTCTCGTCTTCCTGCTCGCCTTCATCCCCATCGTCGGCGCGACGGTCGCAGGCATCCTCGCGGCGCTCGTCGCGCTCGTCGCGAACGGACCGGTCAACGCCATCATCGTCGTGGGCGTCGTCGTGCTCGTGAATCAGCTGGAGGGCAACCTGCTGCAGCCCGTCCTGATGGGGCGCGCGCTCAAGCTGCACTCGCTCGTCATCCTCATCGCCCTGACCATCGGCACCGTGCTGGGCGGCATCCTCGGCGCCATCCTGGCCGCACCGTTCGCCGCCGTCGTCTGGGGCATCGTGCAGGTGTGGGACGGCCCGCACACGCCTGCCCGCTGGGCGCGCCGGAATAACCGCGCGATCGAGGCGTGAGACGGATCGTGAGAGGGCCCCGGACGATCGTCCGGGGCCCTCTCGCGATCTCGCGGCCGCGTCAGCCGCCGAGGGCCGCCGTGACGACGGCGCGCGCCTCCTCCTGCACCCGGCGGAGGTGCTCCTCGCCCTTGAGCGACTCGGCGTACAGCTTGTAGACGTCCTCCGTGCCGGACGGGCGCGCCGCGAACCACGCGTGCTCGGTCTGCACCTTGAGCCCGCCGATCGCGGCGCCGTTGCCCGGCGCGTGCGACAGCTTCGCCGTGATGGCCTCGCCGGCGAGCTCGGACGCGGTGACGTCGTCGGGCGAGAGCGCCTTGAGCGCGGCCTTCTGCTCCGGCGTCGCGGCGGCGTCGACGCGCTGGTAGGCCGACGAGCCGTATTCGGCCTCGAGCTCGGCGTACCGCTGCGAGGGCGTCTTGCCCGTGACGGCGAGGATCTCCGCAGCGAGCAGGCACAGCAGGATGCCGTCCTTGTCGGTCGTCCAGACCGAGCCGTCGCGGCGCAGGAACGACGCACCGGCCGACTCCTCGCCGCCGAACGCGACGGTCCCGTCGAGGAGACCGGGCACGAACCACTTGAAGCCGACGGGGACCTCCAGCAGCGTTCGGCCGAGCGCCGCCGTGACCTTGTCGATCATCATCGACGACACGAGGGTCTTGCCGACGGCGGCGTCCGCCGACCATCCCGGCCGGTGCGAGAAGAGGTAGTCGATCGCGACGGCGAGGTAGTGGTTCGGGTTCATGAGCCCCGCATCCGGCGTGACGATGCCGTGGCGGTCGGCGTCGGCGTCGTTGCCCGTGAGGATGTCGTACTCGGCGCGCTTCGCGACGAGCGAGGCCATGGCCGATGGCGACGACGGGTCCATGCGGATCTTCTCGTCCCAGTCGAGCGTCATGAAGCGCCACGTCGGATCGACGTCGGGGTTGACGACCGTGAGGTCGAGGCCGTGCACCTCGGCGATGAGGGCCCAGTACTCGACCGACGCGCCTCCCAGGGGATCGGCGCCGATGCGCACACCCGCCTCGCGGATGGCGTCGACGTCGATGATCGTCGAGAGGTCGCGCACGTAGGCGTCGCGGAAGTCGTGCTGGCCGAGCGCGTCGAGGTCGATGTCGGCGTGCTTCACGCGCTTGACGCCCTCGAGGCCGCCCGCGATGAGCTCATTGGCGCGATCGGCGATCCAGCCGGTGGCGTCGGTGTCGGCCGGCCCGCCGTGCGGCGGGTTGTACTTGAAGCCGCCGTCGGCGGGCGGGTTGTGGCTCGGCGTCACGACGATGCCGTCGGCGCGGCCGGGATCGGACTCGTCGCGTCCGCGGTTGTACGCGAGGATGGCGTGGCTGAGCGCGGGGGTCGGCACCCAGGCGTCGCGCGAGTCGACGCGGACGTCGACGCCGTTGGCGACGAGCACCTCGATGGCGCTGCGCTCGGCGGGGAGCGACAGGCCGTGCGTGTCGCGGCCGAGGAAGAGGGGGCCCGCGATGCCCTGAGCGGTGCGGTAGTCGACGATGGCCTGCGTCGTCGCGAGGATGTGGTGCTCGTTGAAGCTCGTCGACAGGCTGGAGCCGCGATGGCCGCTCGTGCCGAAGGCGACCTGCTGAGCCGGAACGGCCGGATCGGGCACGCGGTCGTAGTAGGCGTTGATCAGCTCGTCGACGTCGATGAGGTCGGAGGCTTCTGCGGGGAGACCGGCTCGGCTCGTCATGTGCCCAGTCTGCCTGCTTGCGGCGCATCGTGCACGGTCGACGCCACGGTCTAGGCTGAAGCGCATGTCGACGGATGCCCCGGAACGCCGCACGTACAGCTATCTGGGGCCGGCCGGCACCTTCACGGAGGCCGCGCTCGCGCAGGTTCCCGAGGCGCGCGGCCAGATCTGGAAGGCCGTGAGCAACGTCGGGCAGGCGCTCGACGACGTCGTGACGGGACGCAGCGACGCCGCCATGATCGCGATCGAGAACTCCGTCGAAGGAGGGGTGTCGAGCGCGCAGGACGCGCTGTCGACCATCCCGGGGCTCCGGATCGTGGGGGAGTACCTCGTGCCGGTGCGGTTCTCGCTCGTGGCCCCGCGCGGCAAGACCCTCGCCGACGTGGTCGCCCGCGACCTCGTCGCGGTCGCGGGCCATCCCGTCGCGTACGCGCAGTGCCTCACGTGGCTCGGGGAGACCATCCCGCACCACGAGCACGTCGTGGCGTCGAGCAATGTCGCGAGCGCCCTCGGGATGCTCGACGGCTCGCTGCCCGCACAGGTCGCGATCGTCGCGCCGGGGGTGGCGGAGCACTACGACGTCGAGGTGCTCGCCGAGAACATCGGCGACAACCAGAACGCCGTCACGCGCTTCGTGCTCGTGACGGGAACCGTCGCGCCCGCCGCGCCCACCGGCGCCGACAAGACCTCCCTCGTCGCGGAGCTCCCGAAGGACGAGCCCGGAGCGCTCCTCGAGCTGCTCGAGCAGTTCTCCACCCGCGGGATCAACCTCAGCCTGCTCGAGTCGCGGCCCATCGGCGACGCGCTCGGACGGTACCGGTTCGTCATCGACGCCGACGGCCATGTGTTCGACGAGCGCGTCGCCGATGCGCTCATGGGCGTGCGGCGATTCAGCCCCAACGTCGTCTTCCTCGGCTCGTACCCGCGCGCCGACCGGCAGGTCGTGCACTACCCGCACCGCTACGGGGACGAGGCGTTCGTCGAGGCGCGCGACTGGCTACGCGCGCTCGTCGCCGGCGAGCCGGGGGCGTAGGAACCGGCACCGCACGGCGCAGCGCGAGCCCGACCGCCGTTCAGCGCAGGGCGGCGGCGAGCAGCTCGATCGTCTCCAGGCGGCCGGGCGCCGCGTCGAGCGGGTCGGCGTCGTAGCTCCCTGCGGCGGGCGAGATCATGACCTCGTCCACGCCGTGCGTCGCGGCGAAGGCGCGCAGGTCGTCGGCGACGCCGTCGGGCGTGCCGACGAACCAGCGGGCGCGCCCCTGCTGCACGAGCGAGTCCTCGAGCGGATCGGAGGGATTCGCGAGCACCTCGTCGACCGTCTCGATGGGACGCATCGGCTTGTTGGTGCGCAGCCGCGCGAACTGTCGCAGCTGGGGCAGGGCGCGGCGCTCGGCCTCGTCCTGCGTCGGCGCGACGACGACGTTCGCGGTGATGAACGACCGCGGGGCATCCAGCCAGGCGCTGGGCTGGAACTGCGCCCGGTAGAGCGACATGGCGCGCTCGAGTCCCTCGCCCGCGAAGTGGTTCGCGAAGACGTAGGGGAGGCCCATGCTCGCCGCGAGCTGGGCGGAGTAGTCGCTCGACCCGAGCAGCCACACGTCGGGGGTGCTCGTCGCCGCGGGCGTGGCGTGCACGCCGTACTCGCCGCCCGAGGTGAAGCGCACGGTGGCGCCGTCGGGGCTCATGATCGACAGGATGTCGGCGACGTTGTCGGGGAAGCGCTCGGCCTCGCTCGTCGTGCCGCTGCGGCGCAGCAGCTGCGTGATGACGGGGTCGCTGCCGGGCGCGCGGCCGAGGCCGAGATCGATGCGCCCGGGTGCGAGCGCCTCGAGCGCGGCGAACTGCTCGGCGACGACGAGCGGGGAGTGGTTCGGCAGCATGACGCCGCCCGAGCCGACGCGGATGCGCTGCGTGCGCGCCGCGGCCGCCGCGATGAGCACGGGCGGCGACGTCGACGCGACGGCCGGCATGTTGTGGTGCTCGGCGAACCAGTACCGCCGGTAGCCCAGCTCGTCGGCGCGCCGCGCGAGCGCGAGCGAGGCGGTCATCGCCTGCGCGCTCGACTGGCGCGTGCGCACCGAGACGAGATCGAGGACGGAGAGGGCGGGTGCGGGTGCGGCAGACATCCCCCCGTGCAACCCCGTGCGCGGGCGGGCTATTCCGAGACGGACGGCTCGGCCATCCGGCGGGGTGCTGGCTCGGCCATCCGCGGGGGCGCCCCGATAGCCTGGCGGGCATGGGCGTCGAGGTGTTCGTGGTTCTCGTCTGTTCCGTCGCGGTCGCGGCCTTCGCGCGATGGCGCGGGTGGCCGGCGCCGCTCGTCGTGACGGGCGTCGCGCTCGCCGCGTCGCTGCTGCCGTTCGTCCCCGCGATCGAGCTCGACGGGCATCTGCTGCTGAACCTCACGCTGCCGCCCCTGCTGTACTCCGCGTCGCTCGAGGTGTCGTTCGTGAGCTTCAAGCGGTCGCTCCCGCACATCCGCCGGCTCGGGATCGGCCTCGTGGCGGTCACCGCCGCCGCCGTCGGCTGCGTGGCGTTCTGGATCATGCCGGAGCTGACCATCGCGGGCGCCCTGCTCCTCGGCGCCATCGTCGGCCCGCCAGATGCCGTGTCGGCGGCGGCGGTCGCCCGCAAGCTCGGGCTGCCGCGACGCGTCATGACCGTGATGTCGGGCGAGAGCCTCATCAACGACGCCACGTCGCTCACCCTCGTGCGCGTCTTCGCGGCCATCGTCGCGGGCGCGACCGTCACCGTCTGGGACGGCATCGTCGAGTTCGTGCTCGCCGTCGTCGTGGGCGTCGCGGTGGGACTCGTGTTCGGCATCGTGCTGCACCAGCTGCGCCTGCGGATCAGTGATCCCGTCGTGACCGGGACCTTCGGCCTGCTCGTGCCGTTCGGGGCCTACGCCATCGCCGAGCAGCTGCACGGGTCGGGCGTTCTCGCCGTCGTCGCGATGGGGCTCTACGTCGGGTTCCACGCTCCGAAGACGAGCTACGCGACGCGCCAGCAGGACGGCCCGCTGTGGTCGTCGATGGACTTCCTGCTGGAGAGCTTCGTGTTCGCGTACATCGGCCTGCAGCTGCCCGACGTGCTGAGCGAGCTCGGCGACGTGTCGGGCACGCGGACGCTGCTCCTCGCGCTGGCGGTGTTCGCCGTCGTCCTGCTCGTGCGGCCCGTGTTCGTCTACGCGAGCTACGCGTGGGGACAGCTGTGGCAGCGCGGCCGGATCATGCGGTGGAAGCATGCCGCCGAGGAGTACCGCAGCAACCCCGACAGCCCCCGTGCCCGCGCGGTGCGCAGACGCAGGGAGAAGCTCGAGCGGAAGGGCCGCGCGATCGACGAGCGGGCCATCCGGCAGCGGATCATCGAGCCGCCCATGACGGTGCGCGAGCGCGCCGTCGTGTCGTGGGCGGGTATGCGCGGGGTGGTGACGCTCGCGATGGCGGCCGCCCTGCCCGACCTCACCGAGCGGTCGATGTCGACCGGCAACGTCGAGGTGATCGTGGTGTGCGCCTTCGTCGTGACGGTCGGGACGCTGCTGCTGCAGGGGCTCACGCTCGCGCCGCTCATCCGGGTGCTGGGCGTGAACGCCGACGCCGAGCACGCGTCGGACGAGCGCCAGCTCGAGGCCGTGCGCCGGCGCACGGCGGAGGCGGGACGCGAGTACCTCCGCGGCAAGCAGGAGGAGTGGACGGAGCTCTACGGGGAGGAGTCGATCGCGAAGTTCAACAGGATCGCACGGTCGCTGCTGCGGGTCGAGAAGGACGCCGACAAGGCCGAGCGCGAGCTCGACGACGCGCCCGCCGCCCGTGAGCGCCCGTCGTACGAGAGCATGCGCGACCTGTCGAAGGGATGGCTCGAGGTGCGCAGGCGGGTGCTCCTCGAGGAGCGCGACAAGGGGGCGCTCAACGAGGAGGTCATGCGCGAGCTCATCACCGCGATGGACGCCGAGGAGCTCGCGCTCGACGCGCGCGGCGCGCTGCGGCCCCCGACCGCTCCGGTGCGCGACGCCGGACCGACGCGGGGCTGACGCCGTTTCGCGATCCTGAGCCCGGACACACCGCAGGAGATCCGCCCCGGTCTCGGGGCCAGAGCGCGGCGATCACGCGGCTGGTCGCAGCCGGCTGGCGGCGATCTCCTGCGGTGTGTACACCCGGTTCCCGTCGGGCGGGCTCAGCCCGCCTTGCGCCGCTTGTCCGACGATGGCGTCGCGAACATCTCCGGAGTGAGCCCGTCGACGAGCTCTCCCGGCTCGACGCCGAGCGCCGTCGCGATGCGCACGAGCGACTGCACGTTCATCATCGACCGCCCGCTCTCGTAGCTGCGGATGTTCGACGAGTCGATATCGCTGCGCACGGCGAGCTGGTCCTGCGTCATCGTCTGACGGGTGCGGATGGCCGCGATCCTCTGGCCGACGTATGCGGCGGCTGGGGACGGGACGCGGGGCACTCGATCAAGCGTCGTCGGCACCGGTCTCGTGCACCAGGGTGATAAATACCGGGTACGAGTACCTTATGCTCGCGATGTGATGTGTGCACGACGACGGGTTGGCGGGGATCTGGCGAGCGCTTCTCGCTCGGGCGACGGTGTGCTGAGGGGGCAGCAGTGGCGCGCATCCACGATCTGATCAAGCAGTTGCGCGCCGCGCACCCCGAACTCGGCGCCGAGATCGCTCGAGAGGTCGAAGCCCTGTCGCAGCGGCGCGCGTTCGGGCTGAACTTCGAACGCCACACGCCGGAGGCGGTCGAGCTTCCTGGTCGACGCCTGCGGGTGGGAGACACCGTCAGGGTGCTTCCGCCACGCGGAGAGACGTCGAAGGCCGCAGACGAGCGTCTGTGGAGGGTGATCTCGTTCGATGGCACGGCAGAGCGCCGCACTGCGCGTCTCGAAGCTCCGTCACCGACCGGCGATCCAGAGAGGAACGCCGCCCTTGTGGCCGACCTCGTCGTGGTCACCGAGTTCCGCGAGCCCATCTACCCCGGGCTGGAATCGACAGGAAAGGTCGAGCGCGGCGGAGACAAGCCATTCCACGCGGTCATCAATGCCGAGAACTATCACGCGCTCCAGGCGCTGCTCTTCACGCATCGCGCTTCCGTCGACGCCATCTACATCGACCCGCCGTACAACACGGGCGCGCGTGACTGGAAGTACAACAACGACTACGTCGAGGGCGATGACATGTACCGCCACTCGAAGTGGCTCGCGTTCATGGAACGCCGGCTCCTGCTCGCGAAGGAACTGCTCGACCCCGAGGACTCCGTCCTCATCGTCACGATCGACGAGAAGGAGTACCTGCGGTTGGGCCTGTTGCTCGAGCAGGTGTTCCCGGAGGCACGGATCCAGATGGTGAGCACCGTCATCAAGCCGGGTGGAGTGGCCCGGAGCGGGGCGTTCGCGCGTTCCGACGAGTTCCTCTACTTCGTCATGCTGGGTGATGTCGGCCCTGTCCCCTTGGCGCTCTCGTCCGAGTGGGCGGGGACCGTGTCGGGACGGTCCAGCAGAGGATCCGTCCACTGGAACCAGCTCTACAGACGGGGTGCGGATGGTGTCCGGGCAAACAGTCCCGGTTGCTACTACCCGATCTACATCGAGCGGACGGCTTCGGGGGCGCGGGTGACGTCGGTCGGTGACGCGCTGGTGGGCGATGAGCCCCGTCCCGAGCCGACGGCGGATGAGATCGCTGTCTGGCCGCCGGAGCGTCCGAACGGCGCGGAGGGGCGCTGGTCGACGACGCCGACGCGGTTGCGCGAACTCGTCGCACGCGGATTCGTGAAGTGCGGGCGCTTCAAGGGAAGTGCCACGCCGGTCTACTTCCTGTCGAAGGGAGAGCGCGAGAAGGTCGATTCCGGCGAGTACGGATATCGAGGCCTGGACGAGAACGGCGTCGCCATCCTCGACGACTCCGGTGCGTCGGCCCGGTTCATTCCGACGACACAGTGGAACATCCCCGCCCATGATGCATCTCGTAACGGAAGCAACCTCAACGCGAGCCTTCTCGGGCGGCGGCACTTTCCCTACCCGAAATCGTTGTTCGCCGTAGAGGACGCCCTCAGGTTCTTCCTGTCCTCGAAGAAGGAATCTCTCGTGCTCGACTTCTTCGCGGGCTCCGGCACGACCGCGCACGCGGTCATGCGCCTCAACAAGCAGGACGGCGGGCGCCGTCGCTCGATCAGCATCACGAACAACGAGGTGAGCGCGGAGGAGCAGGTGAGTCTTCGTCGCGAAGGCCTGCGCCCCGGCGACGCGGACTGGGAGAAGTGGGGCATCTGCGACTACATCACGAAGCCCAGGGTGAAGGCCGCGATCACCGGCAAGACGCCCGACGGCGAGCCGATCAAGGGCGACTACAAGTTCACCGACGAGTTCCCGATGTCGGACGGATTCGACGAGAACGTCGAGTTCTTCACCCTCACGTACGAGACGCCGATGCGCGTGCAGTTGAACCGGGAGTTCGCACGGATCTCACCGCTGCTGTGGCTGCGAGCCGGGTCTCGGGGTCGTCGCATCGAAGACCTGTCCGACGGGTGGGGCGTCGCCGATTCCTACGGCGTGCTCGTCGACCTCGACAAGTCGGACGTCTTCGTTCACGCGATGGCCGCGAACCCCGAAGCGCGGCTCGCGTTCATCGTGACCGACGAAGATCGCTTCTTCGAGGCGATCGCTCATGCCCTGCCGGAGGCAGTGGAGACCGTGCGCCTCTACGACTCGTATCTGCGCACCTTCGAGATCGACGCGATGCGAGGGGCCCGATGAGATTCACGCTCAAGGACTACCAGCACGACGCGGTCGTGCAGACGCTCGACAACCTCCGTCGCGCGCGCACGCTGTACCACCGGGACGGGATGGAGACGTCGTTCGCCCTGACCGCGACAACCGGGGCGGGCAAGACCGTCATGGCGGCCGCAGCCATCGAAGCGCTCTTCTATGGCGACACCGAATTCGATTTCGACGCCGACCCCGGCGCGGTCGTCATCTGGTTCTCGGATGACCCCAATCTCAACGAGCAGACGAAGCGGCGCCTCGTGCAGGCCTCCGAGAAGCTCGGCTACGACCGCCTGGTCACGGTGAGGCCGCCGTTCTCACTCCCGACGCTCGAGAGTCAGCACGTCTACTTCCTCAACACACAGAGGCTGTCGAAGACGTCGCTCCTGACGCGAGGCGCCGAGCGCACTCGGGAAGCCGAGGAGGCTGGCGGTGCGCTTGTCCCGCCGCCCGACGATCTGACATGGAACATCTGGGAGACGCTCGCCAGCACCATCGACGACGAGGCGCTCACCGTCTACCTCGTCCTCGACGAAGCACACCGAGGATTCACCACCCGGGTCTCGCGTGACAAGTCGACGATCGTCCGTCGACTCATCAGCGGGGAGATGACCGGCTACGCCATGCCCGTCGTCTGGGGCATCTCGGCGACCGTCGATCGCTTCACGGACGCGATGAAGGAGGCGGCCGTGGGTGACGGTCGGACGGCGCTTCCGCCCGTCACGGTCGACCCCGTCCGAGTACAGCAGTCGGGTCTCATCAAAGACACCATCGCCCTCGACATTCCAGCCGAAACCGGGAACCTGGAGACAGCGCTCACGACCCGTGCTGCACGCAAGCTGAAGGACGCGTCGCGACGGTGGGGAAGATACCTGGCTGAACAGAAGCGCCTGCCGGGAGAGACCTCGACCGAGAAGGTCGTGCCCCTCATGGTTCTCCAGATCCCGAATACCGAAGACCCCGATGCGGTCGGGCTCTGGCTGGACACGATCCAGGCGGAACTCGGTGACATCACGTCCGTGAACGTCCGACATGTTCTCGGTGAGCATCGGCTCCATTCCTTCGGCGCGTGGGACGTCGAGTGGATCGAGCCGCAGCGGGTGCAGGATGAGACGGACGTGCGCATCCTCATCGCCAAGGACGGCATCTCCACGGGGTGGGACTGCCCGCGTGCAGAGGTGCTCGTGTCGTTCCGACCGGCGAGGGATCACACGCACATCACCCAGCTGCTCGGCCGCATGGTGCGCACTCCACTCGCACGGCGCATCCCCGGCGAGGATCGGCTCAACGCGGTGGACTGCATTCTTCCGCACTTCGACCGCACCACTGCGGGCGATGTCGCGAAGTATCTGACCGGCCTCACCGACGCGATGCCCTCGACAGGGCAGAAGGTGCTGCTCGACGGTCGCGACCTCGTCCCCAACGCGCAGATCCCCGACGAAGTGTGGGAGTGCTGGGACCGGCTGCCGACGATGGCGATCCCTCGCCGCGGCGCTCGCCCCGTCACGCAGCTCGTGAGTCTCGCGCAGGCGCTCGCAGCCGACGGCCTGCGGCCCCGGGCAGTCGCCTCGGTGAAACGGCAGCTGCACAACACGCTCGAATCGCTCGCGTCGCGCTACGACGGGCAGCTGCGCACCGCTGAGATCGAGGTGCGCACGGTCAGGGGAATGACGATCGCCGGTCGTTTCGGCACCAAGAAGCTCTCCTACACCGACTTCACGGAGCACGCGGACGAGCGCGCGATCCGCGTCGCGTTCGAGGCAGCGAAGCGCGCATTCGGCGCCGATATCGCTCAGTCGTACATCGACTTCCTCGCCGACCCCGACGTCGACGATAGCGATGAGGCGCTTCGGGACGCGTACATCAAGGCGGCAGCATTGGCGACGGTGCCGAGCGTGCGGGAGAAGATCGACGACGCGGCGAAGGAGATCGTCACCGAGTGGTTCGACGAGCACCGCGTGATGATCCGCGGACTGGCGGACGAGCGGCGCGAATCGTACGAGGAGATCCGCGCGCAGGCGGTCGAGCCGCAGCTGACGCAGCTCACCCGGCCGAAGTCCCGCATGGAGGACTTCGCCGAGTCGGCGGATGGACGGACGCGTCCTGCGGAGACGCTCGACAAGCACCTGATGTCGGACGCGGACGGCCGCTTTCCGCTCACGAGCTTGAACGGGTGGGAGCGGACCGTCGCGCGTACCGAGGCGGCCCGCCCGGACTGCGTCGGCTGGTATCGGAACCCGTCGGTCACGCGGCCCGACGCGCTCGGTATCGCCTACCGGGATCTCGCCGGCAACTGGCGGACGCTGCATCCCGACTTCCTGGTCTTCACGCGTGTGAACGGCGAGATCCGCCCGTCGATCGTGGATCCGCACGGCACGCATCTCGATGACTCGATCATCAAGCTCCAGGGACTGGCGAGGTTCGCGGAGCGTCACGGCGACGCGTTCCACCGCATCGATTCGCTGGGCACCGCCGCATCGTCGGGAGATCTCAGGGTGCTCGACATGCTCGACCCGGCCGTTCGCGAGGCGGTGCTCGAAGCGACGGGAAACGCGAACGACCTGTTCGGTGCCGTCGGGGGGAAGTACGCATGACTGCGATGAGGTTCACGACGCCGCAGCAGGAAGCGATCGACGACGAGAGCGCCCCGGCGTCACCGATCCGGTCGATCGCGTCGGCAGTCGACAGGACGTCGAATGTGCGGCGGTCCCCTTCGACCGTGCCGATCAGCGTGCCGACGGGCCATCCGCCCGGACGAGGAGCTCTCCGATCTCGCAGTCGAGCGCGCGGCAGATCGCGACGAGCGTCGAGAAGCGGATGGCCTTCGCCCGGTCGTTCTTGAGGATCGACAGGTTCACGATGCTGACGCCCACGAGCTCGCTGAGCCGGGTCAGCGTCATGCCGCGCGCGACGAGCAGCTCGTCGAGCCGGCAGTGGACGCCGGTCCACTCGTCGTCGGCCGGCGGGCTCACACGAGCCCCTCGGTGTCGCGCTGCAGACGGGCGGTCTCATCCCGCAGCAGCGCGTTCTCGCCCTGCAATCGTGCGCCATGCCGGAACACCGCAGCCAGCGCGAGCATCACGAGCGCCACCGCCAGCGGAAGCAGATCCGACTGGATGCGGAACACCGGCGGATACGCGGCATCATCCGGGTCGAGCACCGCGCGCAGCGTGAGCGTCTCGCTGACGGCCGTGAGGGCATCCGCCCCGAAGCCGGCGATCACGACGACCGCAGCGCCGACGGTGAGCGCGTGTGTTGTCGCAATGTGGAACGGGCGCCCGCCGAGCGCGTGGAAGGCGACGACCGCGACCGCGCAGAACGGAGCGACCAGCGCGAGCGTCGAGAGCATCTGGCTGCCCGCCAGTCCCCAGCGCATCGCCGTGGTGGGCGCCTCGATCGTCACGCGCGCCTGATCCGTGTCGACGCACGTCAGCATCGGCGTGCTCGCGGGAGTCGCGAAAGCTGCGCCGCAGGACGTTCCCGCTTGCGGGGTCGCTCCGATGGCGGTCGTCGAGAACTCGATCCACGCGTTTGTGAACGTGCTGAACAGGTTCACGCCGAGGCTGAGCAGCGACACCACGACGAACCACGCCGTGAGCGTGAGAACCACGTCGAGAGCGATCGAGCGACTTCCCCGCCGCTTCGCGTTCCAGGCGAGCATGGCCGTGATCACCGCCCCGATGCCGAGAGCGAGGGCGGCGTTCCCGAGGGCGGACATGAGGTCGACTCCAGCGGCGTTCATCACACGAGCCCTTCCGTGTCGCGCTGCAGCCGCGCGGCGATCGTCAGTGCGGCACCGAGCAGAAAGAGGATGGCCGGAGTCGCGAGCGAATCCGGGCGATCGCCGTCGGTCAGCGGTGAGTTCTGATCCATGAGGCCCCCTCGATCGATGTTTGCGAAAAACGATAACAACGATATTCGTTACGTCAAGAGGATGTTCATGGTCGGGCGCGGGCATCTCGACTCGCTCGCTCGACGACCGGGGCCGGCGGTGGCGCGGGGTGAGTGGCGGTGGCGCGGGGCTTTTGCGGTGCCGAAGGTGCACGGCGGTGCGCGTTCTGCACGCGGGTGCGTGTCGCACACGCACTGGTGTGCAGGGCGTGCAGCGCGGTGCGAAAGTCGCACCGGAAACGCGGGGCCGGCGTGCGGCGGTCCGGTGCGCGCCGGCGGCCATCCGCTTCCTGTGGGACGGTCGTGCCCTCGTCGCACCGGATGCGGACTGGCTCGGTGCCGATGGTGCACGGCGGTGCGCGTTCTGCACGGCGGTGCATGTGGCACACGCACGGGCGTGCAGGGCGTGCACTGCGGTGCGGAAGTCGCACCGGCAGCGCTCAACCCCACCGGCGGCGCTCGACGGCACCGGCAGCGCTCAACCGCACCGACGGCGCTCGCCCGCACCCGGGCGCGAACCCGCACGCAGCCCGCGCCGCTCCGCGCCCGCGCCGCTCCGCGCCCGCGCCGCCCCGCGCCCGCCCGCCCACGCCTCGACTATGCCCACGGCGAACACGGCGCCGGGCGCATCGGCGGCTCGTTACGGTGGAACCACGGCGCGCCGCAGTCCATCGTCGACGCGTCCCTTGGCCCACGGCCCAGAGGAGTGACATGTTCGAGAGATTCACCGACCGCGCCCGTCGGGTCGTCGTCCTCGCCCAAGAAGAGGCGAAGATGCTCAACCACAACTACATCGGCACGGAGCACATCCTGCTCGGCCTCATCCACGAGGGCGAGGGCGTCGCCGCGAAGGCGCTCGAGTCCCTCGGAATCTCGCTCGACGCCGTGCGCGAGCAGGTGCAGGACATCATCGGCCAGGGGCAGCAGCAGCCCACGGGGCACATCCCCTTCACGCCGCGTGCGAAGAAGGTGCTGGAGCTGTCGCTGCGCGAGGCGCTGCAGCTCGGCCACAACTACATCGGCACGGAGCACATCCTCCTCGGGCTGATCCGCGAGGGCGAGGGCGTCGCCGCCCAGGTGCTCGTGAAGCTCGGCGCCGACCTCAACAAGGTGCGCCAGCAGGTCATCCAGCTGCTCTCGGGCTACCAGGGCAAGGAGCCCGTGGGTGTCGCCCCCAGCGGCCAGGAGTCGCAGCAGGCGGCGCAGGGCGGCTCGCAGGTGCTCGACCAGTTCGGCCGCAACCTCACGCAGGCCGCGCGCGAGAACAAGCTCGACCCCGTCATCGGCCGCGAGAAGGAGGCCGAGCGGGTCATGCAGATCCTCTCGCGCCGCTCGAAGAACAACCCCGTCCTCATCGGCGAGCCCGGCGTCGGCAAGACCGCCGTCGTCGAGGGCCTCGCCCAGGCGATCGTCAAGGGCGACGTGCCCGAGACGCTCAAGGACAAGCAGCTGTACTCGCTCGACCTCGGCTCGCTCATCGCCGGCTCGCGCTACCGCGGAGACTTCGAGGAGCGCCTCAAGAAGGTCACCAAGGAGATCCGCACGCGCGGCGACATCATCGTCTTCATCGACGAGATCCACACCCTCGTGGGTGCGGGTGCCGCGGAGGGCGCGATCGACGCCGCCTCGATCCTGAAGCCGCTCCTCGCCCGCGGCGAGCTGCAGACGATCGGCGCGACGACGCTCGACGAGTACCGCAAGCACTTCGAGAAGGACGCCGCCCTCGAGCGCCGCTTCCAGCCCGTGCAGGTGCAGGAGCCCTCGCTCCCGCACGCCATCAACATCCTCAAGGGTCTGCGCGACCGCTACGAGGCGCACCACAAGGTGCAGATCACGGATGGCGCGATCGTCGCGGCCGCGAACCTCGCCGATCGCTACATCAGCGACCGCTTCCTCCCCGACAAGGCCATCGACCTGATCGACGAGGCCGGCGCCCGCCTGCGCCTGTCGATCCTGTCGTCGCCGCCGGAGCTGCGCGAGTTCGACGAGAAGATCGCCAAGGTCCGCGAGGCCAAGGAGATCGCCTCCGAGGAGCAGGACTTCGAGAAGGCCGCGTCGCTGCGCGACGAGGAGAAGGCGCTCCTGGGCGAGCGCCTGCGCCTCGAGAAGCAGTGGCGCTCGGGCGACATCGCGTCGCACGCCGTCGTCGACGAGGGCCTGATCGCCGAGGTCCTCGCGCAGGCCACCGGCATCCCCGTGTTCAAGCTCACGGAGGAGGAGACGAGCCGCCTCGTCTTCATGGAGAAGGCGCTGCACGAGCGCGTCATCGGCCAGGAGGAGGCGATCGCCGCGCTGTCGAAGACCATCCGCCGTCAGCGCGCCGGCCTCAAGGACCCGAAGCGCCCCTCGGGCTCGTTCATCTTCGCCGGCCCCACGGGCGTGGGCAAGACCGAGCTCGCGAAGGCCCTCGCGGAGTTCCTCTTCGACGACGAGGGCGCGCTGATCTCCCTCGACATGTCGGAGTTCGGCGAGAAGCACACCGTCTCGCGCCTGTTCGGAGCCCCTCCCGGCTTCGTCGGCTTCGAGGAGGGCGGCCAGCTCACCGAGAAGGTGCGCCGCAAGCCGTTCTCGGTCGTGCTCTTCGACGAGATCGAGAAGGCGCACCCCGACATCTTCAACTCGCTCCTCCAGATCCTGGAGGAGGGACGTCTGACGGATGGCCAGGGCCGCGTCGTCGACTTCAAGAACACGGTCATCATCATGACGACGAACCTCGGCTCGTCTGCCATCGCGGGCGGCCCCGTCGGCTTCCAGGTCGAGGGCAACCAGCAGACGACGTACGAGCGCATGAAGGGCAAGGTCGACGAGGAGCTGAAGCGGCACTTCAAGCCCGAGTTCCTCAACCGCGTGGACGACATCATCGTCTTCCCGCAGCTGTCGAAGACCGAGCTCATCCAGATCGTCGACCTGTTCACGAAGCGCCTCGCCGAGCGGCTGCTCGACCGCGACATCACGATCGAGCTGTCGGACGCGGCGAAGGAGCGCCTCATCGAGGTCGGGTTCGACCCCGCCCTCGGCGCCCGCCCGCTGCGCCGCGCCATGCAGCGCGAGGTCGAGGACCGGCTGTCGGAGCTGCTGCTCAACGGCCAGCTCGACTCGGGCCACCACGTGAAGGTCGACTTCGCGGACGGCGCGTTCCGGTTCGACAGCGCACCGCGCGGCGAGCGCGTGTCGGTGGGCGTCAACTCGGGCGGCGACATCTCCGCGACGCCCGACCTCGCGGCGCTCGGCGACTGACCGGACGAGCGGAAGGGCGGGGGCTTCGGCCCCCGCCCTTCCGTGTGCCGCGGCTGCGCTCAGGAGAGGCCGAGGCGTCCGCGCCTATGGTGGGGGGATGACCGACTACACGGTGCGCCCGGCCCGCGCGGCCGACATGGAGCAGGTCCATCGGATGCTCCAGCCGCTCGTGATGCGACGCATCCTGCTCGGCAAGGACCTCGTCGTGCTGTACGAGGCGACGCAGGAGTTCCTCGTCGCCGTCGACGATTCCGGCCGGGTCATCGGCTGCGGCGCCCTGCACGTCATGTGGGAGGACCTCGGCGAGGTGCGCACCCTGCTCGTGGCCGACGAATGGCTGCATCGCGGCGTCGGCCGCGCGATCGTGGAGGCGCTCGAGGGCAAGGCGCGCGAGCTCGGGCTCACCCGCCTGTTCTGCCTCACGTTCGAGGTCGACTTCTTCACCCGCCGCGGGTTCTCGCCCATCGGCGAGCAGGTCGTGTCGCCCGACGTCTACTCGCAGCTCGTCCGCAGCCCCGACGAGGGCGTGGCGGAGTTCCTCGACCTCGCCCATGTGAAGCCGAACACCCTCGGCAACACCCGGATGCTCAAGCACCTCTGAGGGAGAGCCCGTGAGCACGCCGAAGCGCCGTCGCCCGTCGCCCGCCGTCTACCGCCGTCGGCGCCTCGCCGTGCTGCTGCTCGCGCTCGTCGTGATCGGCGGCATCGTGTGGCTCGTCGTCGCCCAGCCGTGGTCAGCGCTGTTCGCCGGTGACGGCGACGCGGAGCCGACCTCGACTCCCGAGCCGACGCCCACCGCCACCATGACGACGTCCGAGCCGACGCCGTCCGTCACTCCCGAGCCGACGGCGAGCGAGACCGCGGCCCCCGCGGCCGAGGCGTGCGATCCCGCCGTGCTCGAGGTGACGGCCGTGACCGACAAGACCGAGTACGCCGCGGGCGAGCTGCCGCAGTTCTCCATCTCGCTCGCGAACACGGGAGACGTCGACTGCGTGCTCAACGTCGGCACCACGACCCAGCGGTTCGTCGTGACGAGCGGCGCCGACACGTGGTGGCAGTCGACGGACTGCCAGAGCGAGCCGAGCGACATGGAGGTCACCCTCGCGGCCGGGCAGACGGTGCAGAGTGCAGAGCCCGTCGTCTGGGACCGCACGCGGTCGAGCACCGAGACCTGCGACAGCGAGGAGCGTCCGGCGGCCGCCGGCGGCGGCGCGACCTACAACCTCGCGGTGTCGATCGGCGGGGTGGACGCGGCGGAGCCGGCGACCTTCCTGCTGTACTGACGGCACGAAGATGCCCCCGGCAGCGCTGGGGACACCGCCGGGGGCCGGAGCCGGCCTCGCTGGGGACTCAGCCGGATGGTGCTTGGATGACATCTTCAAGCTGAGATTCAAGCTAGCCGAACAGGCCCGGTATGTCGCCCTCGCGGCGATATCCGCACGGCCGTCATGCCGCATGTTTCCGTGCTGTCCTCCGAACGGGGGACAGACGGGATCCCGGTCGTTCGACTACTGTCGAAGTACCTCCGGAGCTCGTGACGGCTGTCCCCAGCGGCCTGTCGAAAACGGTGTCCCCAGCACCTCGACCATCTCGCTCCGGAGAGCGTCGGCCCCTCGTGGCTCCGGTCATCCGGAGCGCGGGGGGCCTCTTCCGGGACGTAGGCTGGTCGGATGGCCAGCTCGAAGCGCAGGAAGTCCGTCGCCGCCGACCCGTCGGCGTTCCGGTCGGAGGCACTCGCGCGTGCGCTCGAGAAACAGGACATGGCGGCGGTCGCGCTCGCCCTCCGCAACGGCAACACCGTCGTCCCCCTGCTCGCGCCCGGCCCGCGCGACAACCCGCTCGACGGGGGAGAGGTGTGGACCTACCGCGACGCCGCGACCGGCGACGTGGCGCTCCTGCTCTTCAGCGACGCGCGCCACAAGCCCGAGAACCTGCCGCCCCAGGTCGGGGTGTACTCGCCCGCCTGGCTCCGCACGTTCCTCACGCAGCACCGCGACGCCATCACGACCGTGTTCCTCGACATCGCGGGTCCTCACCCCATGCAGGCCGCGCCCGCCGACCTGCTCGCCGTGCTCGACGCCTGACGCGTCGCCCTCTCGCGTCAGGCGGTGCGCGTCAGGCGGTGTGCCGCGCGCGGATCTCCTCCAGCGCGGCCTTGAGGCTGCCCGCGCCGTCGTCGACCACGCTGCGGTAGCCGAGGCGCCCGGCCTCGGCGCGCCGCTGCGCCCCCTGCGTGACGGGCCGCACCTCGCCCGCGAGGCTGAGCTCTCCCACGGCCGCGACCGACCGAGCGACGGCGTGCCCGCGCACGAAGCCCGCCACGGCGATCGCGATCGCGAGGTCGGCCGCCGGCTCGGTGAACCGCACACCGCCGACCGTCGACACGTACACGTCGAGCTGGCTCGTCTTGACGCCCGCGCGCATCTCGAGGACGGCGAGCACCATCGCCACGCGCGACGGATCGAGCCCGTTCACCACCCGGCGCGGGTTCGCCGCCGTCGTCGGCACCGCGAGCGCCTGGACCTCCACGGGCAGCGCGCGGCGCCCCTCGAGCGCGATCGCGATGCAGGTGCCGGGTTCGGGCGTCCCGTGGGAGAGGAAGAGCGCGCTGGGATCGGGCACCTCGACGATGCCGTCGCCCGCCATCTCGAAGCATCCCACCTCGTCGGCGGCACCGAAGCGGTTCTTGAGCGCGCGGATGAAGCGGAGGCTCGTCTGCCGGTCGCCCTCGAAATGGCAGACGACGTCGACGAGGTGCTCGAGCAGCCGGGGACCGGCGACCTGACCGTCCTTCGTGACATGACCCACGAGGATGACGGGGAGGTCGCGCTCCTTCGCGACCCGGATGAGGGTGGAGGCGACCTCGCGCACCTGGCCCGGCATCCCCGCCGCGCCGTCGTTGAGCGACGACGACACGGTCTGCACGGAGTCGACGACGACGAGCGAGGGCTTCACGGCGTCGACGTGGCCGAGGATCTTCGCGAGGTCGGTCTCGCTCGCGAGGAAGAGCTCGTCGTGGAGGGCACCCGTCCGCTCTGCGCGCAACCGCACCTGCCCCGGCGACTCCTCGGCGCTCACGTACAGCACGCGCCTGCCCTCGCGGGCGGAGCGCGCGGCGACCTCGAGGAGCAGCGTGGACTTGCCGACACCGGGCTCGCCCGAGAGCAGGATGGCCGCGCCCGGCACGATCCCGCCTCCCAGCACGCGGTCGAACTCGCCCACGCCGCTCGCACGGCGCGGCGTCTCCGACGTGTCGATGCTCGTGATCGGGCGTGCGGACGATGTCGGGATCATGGGGGCGACGCGGCGGGCGGCATCGGGCGCCGCCGCCTCGACGACCGTGTTCCACTGCTGGCACTCGCCGCACCGCCCGACCCACTTGGGCGAGGTCCACCCGCACTCCGAGCAGACGAAGGCGGGGGCGGGGGCGCGCTTGGTGGCCATCCCCCCAGCGTAGGCAGGGCCGCCGACATCGCGCGCCGGGCGCGAGCCGGTCATCCTGCCATGCGGGCGCGCGATCGTGTCGCACTTTACGATCCATGACCGTTTCGGGGCGGGCCACCCGCACGCTGTGGTGGACTTGATCCCATCGGTTCACAGCAGCGCCGGTTCCCCCTGCCCCGTCCTGAGGAGACATCCATGTCCCGCATCCCCCGCATCGCGCTCGCCGCGGCATCCGCCGTGACGGCAGCCGCGCTGCTCGCCGGCTGCAGCGCCGGCGGATCCGCGCCGTCCGACTCCGCGGCATCGGGCGACCCCGTCGAAGGCGGCACGCTCACGTACCTCGAGCCGCAGACGTGGAACACCCTCTATCCGCCGTCCGCCGGCTTCTACCCCAACGGCGGCATCGTCAACAACATCACCGACCGGCTGCTCTACCAGAACCCCGAGACCCTCGAGCTCGAGCCCTGGATCGCGACGAGCTGGGAGGTGAACGACGACGCGACGGAGTACACCTTCACGCTGCGCGACGATGCCACCTACTCCGACGGCACGCCCATCGACGCCGAGAACGTCGTGAAGAACTTCGACCTCTACGGCCTGGGCGACACCGATCGCGCCCTCACGGTCTCCGAGGCCATCAACAACTACGACCACGGCGAGGCCGTCGACGCGACCACCGTGAAGTTCTTCTTCACGGCGCCGTCGCCCGGCTTCGCGCAGGCCGTGTCGACCATCAACTCCGGTCTGCTCTCGAACGAGACGCTCGACCGCACCAGCGAGGAGTTCGGCCCGGGGAACGCCGCCGAGATCGTCGGCTCCGGCCCGTTCACGATCGCAAGCGAGGAGATCGGCACCGAGATCAGCCTCGCCGTCCGCGAGGACTACGACTGGGCGCCCGAGTCGTTCGAGCACGACGGCCGCGCATACCTCGACGCCATCGACTACCTCGTCGTCGGCGAGGACAGCGTGCGCGTCGGCAACGTCGTCTCGCAGCAGGCGCAGATCGCACGCCAGATCGAGGCGCCCGACGAGGCGCAGTTCTCCGCCGACGGGCTCTCGCTCCTCGCGGCGTCGACGAACGGCGTCAACAACGGCCTGAGCTTCCGCTTCCGCGACCCGCTCCTCGAGGACGTCCGCGTGCGCCAGGCGCTCATCGCGGGCATCGACCGCGAGCAGATCGTCGAGACGCTCTTCACCGACAGCTACCCGCTCGCGACGGGAGCGCTCGCATCGACGGCGCTCGGGTACACCGACACGTCGTCGTACTACGCCTACGACCCCGAGCGGGCCGCCGACCTGCTCGACGAGGCCGGCTGGGAGCTGAATGCCGACGGACTGCGCGAGAAGGATGGCCAGACCCTCGCCCTGACCTTCAACGAGGCGCTGCCGCAGCCGCGCTCGAGGGAGGTCGTGACCCTCATCCAGGAGCAGCTCGCCGAGCTCGGCATCGACGTCGAGCTGCTGCCGGGCGACCAGGCGGCGCAGGACGCGGCCCGCATCGAGGTCGGCGCGCTGCAGGTGTACCACTCCATGGTCGGCCGTGCCGACTACGACGTCCTGAAGTCGCAGTACTTCTCGAAGAACCGCAACACCCTGCTGAACGGCTACCCCGACGGCACGGTGGGCGACCAGGAGCTCGACGACCTCCTCCAGCAGATCGCATCGTCTCCCACCGAGGACGGCCGCGCCGAGGCGTCGGCCGCCGCTCAGGAGCGTCTCGCCGAGCAGGCGTACATCCTGCCGATCTTCGAGGAGCCGCAGGTGTTCGGCTACATCGACGCCGTTCAGGGCTTCCGCACGGAGTCGGTCGGCCGTCCGTCGTTCTACGACACCTGGCTCGCCCAGTAGCGTCGAGACCAGCCTCTGTCGTCGAGACCGGCGCTCCGCGCGCTGGTCTCGACGACAGAGGCTGGTTTCGGTGAACGGGAACCTCGGAAGGTGAACATGCTCTACGTCCTGCGACGCGCCGGGCAGGCGGTGCTCGTGCTCGTGCTCGCCTACACGGCGGCGTACGTGCTGCTCGCCGCTCTCCCGGGAGACGCCGTCCTCGCGCGCTACGGCAACCCCGATCTCGGCCTCACGCCCGAGCAGCTGGAGGCCATCCGCGTCGCCTACGGCGCCGACCAGCCGCTCATCGTGCGGTACCTCGACTCCGCGGCCGCGTTCCTGCGCGGCGACTTCGGCTACTCCGTGCAGAGCGGCGCGGCGGTGTCCGACCTCATCGCCGCGAACCTGCCCGACACGCTCGTTCTCGCCGTCTCGGGCCTCGCCGTGGCGATCTTCCTCGCCGTCGTCATCGCGTTCACCGCGACCTACGGCAAGGGCACGTGGCTGCGCCGCCTGTTCCGCACCATCCCGCCGTTCTTCGTGTCGCTGCCGGTGTTCTGGATCGGCATCATCCTCATCCAGATCTTCTCCTTCCAGCTCCGTCTCGTTCCCACGATCGGCGCGTCGGAGCTGCAGTCGCTCATCCTCCCGGTCGCGACCCTCGCCATCCCCATCGCCGCGCCGCTCGCGCAGGTGCTCATGCGCAGCATCGACGAGGTGCGCGACCAGCCGTTCGTCACCGTCGTGCGCGCGCGCGGGGCGAGCACCTCGTGGCTGCTGTGGCGCAACGTCGCCCGCAACGCCCTCCTGCCGACGCTCACGATGGCCGGCCTCCTCTTCGGCGAGCTGGTCGGAGGCGCCGTCGTCACGGAGGCCGTGTTCGCCCGCAACGGCATCGGGCAGATCACGGCCCAGGCCGTCGCGAACCGCGACACCCCCGTGCTGCTCGCGGTCGTCCTCATCACGACGGTCACGTTCGTCGTCATCAACCTCGTCGTCGACCTGCTCTACCCGGTGCTCGACGCCCGCCTGCGCCGGACGCAGGCCCCGGCCCGGAAGGGAGCCGTCCGATGAGCGTGCTCGCCGCCTCGCGCCCCCGTATCGGATGGTGGCGCCCCCTCGTGCGACCCGGCGTCATCGTCCCCGGTCTCGTCCTCGTCGTCGCCGTGCTCGCGGCCATCGCGCCCGGCCTCTTCACCGGCGCGAGCCCGACCGAGACGGTCGCCCCGTCGCTGCAGGCGCCGAGCGCCGCGCACTGGTTCGGCACGGATGCCACGGGGCGCGACGTGTACGCCCGCGTCGTCTTCGGGGCGTCCCAGTCGATCACGGGCGCTCTCGTGGCCGTGCTCGTGGGTCTCGTCGTCGGAACCGCCATCGGCGTCGCGGCGGGCGCCGTCGGCGGCTGGCTCGACGAGGTGCTCATGCGCGTCGTCGACGTGCTGCTGGCCATCCCCGCCCTCCTCCTCTCGCTCAGCGTCGTCATCCTGCTCGGGTTCGGCACGACCAACGCGGCCATCGCCGTGGGCGTGACGTCGATCGCGACGTTCGCGCGGCTCGCCCGCTCGCAGGTCGTCGGCGTGCGCGTGAGCGAGTTCGTCGAGGCCGCGTACGGCTCCGGCGGCACCTTCTTCGGCGTGCTGTGGCGGCACATCCTGCCGAACTCGCTCACGCCCGTCATCGCGCTCGCGGCGCTGCAGCTGGGCTCGGCCATCCTGCAGATCTCGACCCTCGGCTTCCTCGGGTACGGCGCCCCGCCGCCCACGCCCGAGTGGGGGCTCCTCATCGCGGAGGGGCGCAACTACGTCGCCACGGCCTGGTGGCTGACCGTCCTGCCCGGTGCCGTCGTCGTGGTCGTCGTGCTCGCGACGAACCGGCTCAGCCAGGCCATCCGGGGAGGGGAGTCCGCATGACCGGCGAACCGCTGCTGTCCATCCGCGACCTCGCGGTGCAGTACCGCACGGCGCACGGACCCGTCGACGCCGTGCGAGGCGTCTCGTTCGACGTCGCGGCGGGCGAGGTGACGGCGCTCGTCGGCGAGTCGGGCTCCGGCAAGTCGACCGTCGCCCAGTCGGTCATCGGCCTGCTGGCCTCCAACGGCCGCGTCGCAGGCGGGAGCATCAGCCTGAACGAGCGGCGCGAGGGCGTCACCGAGCTCGTCGGACTCTCCGAGCGTCGCTGGCGGTCGCTGCGCGGTCGCTGCATCGCGCTCATCCCGCAGGACCCCGGCAACTCGCTCAACCCCGTCACGACGATCGGGTCGAGCGTCGGCGAGGCGCTGCGCATCCACGGATGGCGCGACCAGAGGAAGGTCCGCTCCCGCGTGCTCGAGCTGCTCGAGCGCGTCGACATCGACGACCCGGAGACGCGCGCGCGGCAGTATCCGCACGAGCTCTCGGGCGGCATGCGACAGCGCGTGCTCATCGCCGCCGCGCTCGCCCTCGAACCCGAGCTCATCATCGCCGACGAGCCGACGAGCGCCCTCGACGTCACGGTGCAGCGCACCGTGCTCGACCTCCTCGACCGCCTGCGCACGGAGACGGGGACGGGCATCCTCTTCATCACGCACGACCTCGCCGTCGCCGCCGACCGCTCGGACTCGATCGTCGTCATGCGCGGGGGAGAGGTGCAGGAGGCCGGCCCCTCGGCCACCGTGCTCGCCGCACCCGACGCGGAGTACACGCGCACGCTCCTCGCCGACGCCCCGTCGCTGGCGCAGGTCGTCGAACGCGTGGCGCCCGTCGTCGCAGGCGGCGAGCGCCCCCTCGTCGAGGTGACGGCGCTGCGCCAGGAGTTCGCGCGCGGCGGCGGGCGGGCCCCGCTCGTCGCCGTCGACGACGTCTCGTTCACGGTGCCGCGCGGCACGACGCACGCGCTCGTGGGAGAGTCGGGATCCGGCAAGACGACCACCGGACGCAGCATCGCGGGCTTCAACCGCCCGACGTCCGGTGCCATCCGCGTGGGCGACGTCGACGTGACGGCGCTCCGGTCCGCCCGCGCGTTCCGGCGCACGACGCAGCTCGTCTACCAGAACCCGTACGGCTCGCTCGATCCGCGGCAGTCGATCGGGCAGGTGCTCGCCGAGCCGCTCGCGAACTTCGGCATCGGCACGTCGGCGGAGCGGGCCGAGCGCGTCGCGCACCACCTCGAGCTCGTCTCGCTCGCGCCGCAGCTCGCGAACCGCCGCCCGCGGGAGCTGTCGGGCGGCCAGCGCCAGCGCGTCGCGATCGCGCGTGCGCTCATCCTCGAGCCGGAGCTCGTCGTCCTCGACGAGGCGGTCTCGGCCCTCGACGTCACCGTGCAGGCGCAGATCCTCCGCCTGCTCGCGCGACTGCAGGAGGAGCTCGGGCTGACCTACGTGTTCATCTCGCACGACCTCGCCGTCGTCCGGCAGATCGCCGACACGGTCTCGGTGCTCCAGCGCGGGCGCCAGGTCGAGCTCGGCACCGCGGCGCAGGTGTTCGACGACCCGCAGCACGAGTACACGCGACAGCTGCTCGCGGCCATCCCCGGGGCGGCGTTCCGAGGCGGCGCATGACCCGGCTCGGCTTCTTCACGCGCCTGCTCGAGGAGGCTCCCGCCGCCGACCGCTACCGGTTCGCGCTCGAGCAGATCGCGCAGGCCGAGGCCTCGGGCTTCGCGTCGGCGTGGATCGCGCAGCATCACTTCGGCGAGCACGAGGGAGGCCTCCCCTCGCCGTTCGTGCTCCTGGCCGCCGCGGCCGAGCGGACCGAGCGCATCGGCCTCGGCACCGCCGTGCTCACGCTCCCGATCGACGACCCCGTGCGCGCCGCCGAGGACGCGGCCGTGCTCGATCAGCTCAGCGGCGGGCGCGTGCAGCTCGGCGTCGCATCGGGCGGGACGCCCTCGTCGTTCGCGGCGTTCGGGCAGGATCCGTCGCGTCGGCGCGAGATCTTCGACGACCACTTCGGCGTGTTCGTCGATGCGCTCTCCGGCCGCGGCGTGCGCGGCACGCCGTCGCGCATCTATCCGCCGGCGGGCGATCTCGCCGACCGCATCTGGCAGGCGACGTTCTCCGTCGACGGCGGACGCCGGGCCGGGCTCCGCGGTGACGGCCTGCTGCTCTCGCGCACGCAGCCGCGCACCGAGGCCGACCCCGACGCCCCGCTCCACGCCATCCAGCTCCCCATCATCGAGGCGTACCGCGCCGCGCTTCCCGACGGCGCCGCCCCGCGCATCCTCGCCTCCCGCACGGCGCTCGTCGTCGACCCGGAGCACCGCACCCGTGCGCTGGAGCTCGCGGAGGACGGGCTGCGCCGCCTCGCGCAGACGATGTTCGGGCGGGATGTGTCGGGGCTCGGGATCGAGGACGTCGCGCGCCTCACCGACACGCACGTCGGCACCGTCGACGAGGTGGTCGCCTCGCTCTCGGAGGATGCGGCCATCCCCGCCGCGACCGACGTCTCGTTCCAGGTCCACTCGATCGCCGCGACGCACGACCTGACGCTGCGGTCGCTCGAGCTGCTCGCCGCCGAGGTCGCACCGCGCCTCGGATACGAGACGGGGCACGCCGCCGCCGCGTCGCTGCGCTCCGCCCACACCGGCCCATCCGTCCCCTCCGCCCGCGCCGTCCTCGCGGAAGCCCCCGCAGAAGGAGTCTCATGAGTTCCGACAACGCCGACATCATCGACCTGCTCGCGGGCATCGCCCCGGGCAGCCGCCTCGCGGCCATCCGCGGCAACCGGGCGCAGGCGCGGGAGAACGCGCAGCGCAGCTTCGAGGCGCTGCTCGAGCCCGCGGACCCCGGGACGTTCCCGCTCGCCGAGCGCTATGCCGTCGCGGCCTTCGTCGCGCGCCTGCACGGCTTCGGCGCCGCGACGGACTTCTACGCCGACCTGCTCGGCGACGAGGCACCGGGCCTCGTCGCCCTCGTCGACGAAGCGGCGCTCTCGGGCAGGACGCAGGGGCCCTACGGCGCCTACCGGGAGCCGGGCCTCGCGGCGGAGAGCACCCCCGGGCTCGTGTGGAAGGCCGACGCCGCGGCCCTCGGCGAGCGCCTCGCCGCCGCCTTCACCCACACGCACCTGCTCGTGTTCCGCCCGCGCGAGTCGCGGCCGGAGGCGCTGCAGGCTCTCGTCGACGCCGGATGGAGCGCCGACGACATCGTGTCGCTGTCGCAGCTCGTCGCGTTCCTGTCGTTCCAGCTGCGCACCGCGTGGGGGCTGCGCGTGCTGGCCTCCGCCGCCCCGACCTCCTCGACCGAAGGGAGCCGCGCATGAGCGAGCTCGTCACCGCGTACCCCGACCTCGACCGTCCGGACGCGTTCACCCAGCAGGGCCTCGGCTGGGTGCCGTGGCTGCTCCCCGTGGCGGAGGACGACCTCACCGAGCCCCAGCGCTCGGCGCTCATCGAGCCCGCCCGCGCGAAGATGCCCTACTTCCGGCTGCTCGCGCGCGACCCCGAGGCGCTCCGCGCGCGCACGCTCACCGACCTCGACATCTTCTTCAACGTCACGGACGGCGTCGGCCGCGCCGAGCGGGAGCTGGCGGCGGCCGCCACCTCCCGGTACAACGGCTGCGTCTTCTGCGCCCATGTGCACGCCGCCGCGGCGACGCGCGAGTCGGGCCGCGAGGCGGATGTGCAGCGCCTCCTCGACGAAGGGGTCGGCGCCGACCTCGGCGATACGGCATGGAACGCGATCGCCGCGTCCTCGGTGGCCCTCGCCGAGACGCCGCTCGCCTTCGGCGAGGCCGACGTGCAGCGCCTGCGCGATGCGGGCCTCGAAGACGAGGAGATCGTCGACGTCATCAACGGCGCGGCCTTCTTCAACTGGGCCAACCGCCTCATGCTCTCCCTCGGGGAGCCCGAGGTGCCCGCCCGCCGCCGGAAGGAATCCGCATGAGCATCCCCGCGCACCTCGACCACATCGTCATCGCCGGGCCCGACCTCGACGCCGTCGTGCGCTGGTTCGCCGAGCTCACGGGCGTCGTCGCGGCGCCCGGCGGCGCGCATCCCACCGGCACCGCCAACGCCCTCGTCGCCCTCACGGTCGACGGCGAGCGCGGCCCCCAGTACGTCGAGCTCATCGGGCCCGATCCCGCGCGCACGGCGCCCGAGGTGCCGACGACCTTCGGCATCGACGGGCTCACGGCGCCGAGCATCCAGGCATACGCCGTCCATCCCGCCGACATCGACGAGACGGTCGCGGCGGCCCGTGCGCGCGGCTACGACCCGGGCGACGTGCACGACCTGTCGCGCCGCAAGCCCGACGGCACTCTGCTGGAGTGGCGGCTGACGCGCGGAGAGGGCCGTCGCCTCGACGTGCCGTTCCTCATCGACTGGGGCACCACCGAGCAGCCGGGCCTGAGCGACATCCCCGCCATCGAACTGCTCTCGTTCGAGCGGGTCGAGCCCGACCCCGAGCCGCTGCGCGCGGTGCTGACAGCGCTGGGGCACGGCGCCGACGTCGTCGAGGGCGCACCCGCCGGCTTCCGCCTCACGCTGCGGCGGGCCGATGGCGAGGTCGTCGTCCTGTAGCGATCGCCGCGCGGCGGGAGGGAGAACCATGGCCGACCACATCGACGCGTACCTCGCGTGGCAGGAAGCGGCGGGGCGGACGCCTGCGACCGTCGACGAGTCGTCGCCGTTCGAGGGCGCAGGAGACGCCGACCGTGCCGCCGTCGGCGCGGCGGTCGACGACCTGCGACCCGAACTGGAGGCGCTCGCCGTCGCGCTCCACGACGATCCGGAGACGGGCTTCGACGAGCACCGATCGGTGCGCCGCATCGCTGACCTGCTCGCCGCGCACGGCGTGGAGGCCGAGGTCGGCGCGTTCGGGCTCGACACCGCCCTGCGCGCCACAGTGGGGGAGGGCGATGGGCCCCATTTCGCCGTCATCGCCGAGTACGACGCCCTCCCCGGCATCGGCCAGGCCTGCGGCCACAACATCATCGCCGGCATCGGCGCAGGGGCGTTCCTCGCGGCCGCACCGGTCGTCGCCCGGCGGGGCGGACGTCTGTCGCTCATCGGCACGCCGGCGGAGGAGAACGGCGGCGGCAAGGAGCACATCATCCGCGCGGGCGGGTTCGACGACGTCGACGCGGCGGGGATGGTCCATCCGGCAGGCGGTGACGAGGTCTCGTCGATCGTCGGGCAGCGCACGACGGGCGTCCGCCGCGTCGCGGTGACGTACCGCGGGCGTGCCGCGCATGCGGCAGGGACGCCCTGGCTGGGTCTCAATGCCCTCGACGCCGTGGTGACGGCGTACCAGGGCGTGGCGCAGCTGCGGCAGCACATCCTGCCGATCGACCGCGTGCACGGCATCATCACCGACGGCGGTGCCGCGCCGAACATCGTCCCCGAGCGCGCGTCGGCGCTGTTCTACGTGCGCTCGGGTGAGGTCGACACGCTCCGCGCGCTCACCGACCGCGTGGTCGCGGTGCTCGAGGGCGCAGCCGTCTCGACGGGGGTGACCGCCGAGATCGAGGTCGACCCCGTTCCCCCGTACCTCCCGCTCGAGGCGAACGTGTCGCTCACGAAGCGGTGGGCCGCGAGCATCCGCTCGCGCGGCCGCGCCGTGCCGCCGCCGCCCCTCGTGCCGGCCCAGGGTGGACCGTCGACCGACATGGGCAACGTCTCGCGCTACGTCCCGTCGATCCACCCGTCCATCGGCCTCGGAGCGCCCGCGGGCGTGCAGCCCCACAACGCGGCGTTCGCGGACGCGACCGTGCGCCCGGCGGCGTTCGCCGCGATGGCCGACGCCGCGGCGGCGCTCGGGTCGGCGGCGATCGACTACCTCGCCGACGCGCGACTTCGCGACGCGGTCTCGGAGGAGTTCGCCGCCCTCGGCGGCCGGTTCCGCTGGGAGCGGTGAGCACCCTCTTCCCCTCCGCGACACTTTGTACCAAGATGTAACTAAGTACATCGAGGCGAAGGAGCCGCATGACCGTCATCCCTCTCACCGACGACTGGACCGTCACGGCGATCGCCGGGCCCGCCCCCGAGGGGGTGAGGGGACAGGGCATCCCCGCGGTCGTCCCCGGAACGGTGCACCTGGACCTGCTGCGCGCCGGGCTCATCGACGAACCCTTCGACGGTGCGAACGAAGACGCGCAGCAGTGGATCGGCGACGTCGACTGGCGCTTCGAGACGACGTTCCGCTGGACGCCCGACGGCTCCGAGCGTCAGCAGCTCGTGGCCGAGGGGCTCGACACGCTCGCGACCGTGGTGCTCAACGGCGTCGAGATCGGCCGGACCGAGAACCAGCACCGCTCGTACCGCTTCGACATCGGCGCCGCCCTCGTCGACGGCGAGAACGCGCTGCGCATCGACGTCGCCGCTCCCGTCCCCGCGGCGCACGCGCGCTCGGAGGAGCACGGCGCGCGCCCGCACGTCAACCACCATCCGTACAACGCGCTGCGCAAGATGGCGTCGAGCTTCGGCTGGGACTGGGGCATCGACGTCGCGGGCGCCGGCATCTGGAAGCCCATCCGCGTCGAGTCGTGGTCGACCGCGCGCATCGCATCCGTGCGGCCCCTGGTCGACGTCGACGGGACCACGGGCGTGCTCGACGCGCACGTCGAGATCGAGCGCGCGGACGGCGTGGAGACCGCCGCGCTGCGCGTCGAGGTCGAGATCGCGGGGACGACGGCCGACGTCGAGGTGGCCGTCGGCGAGACCGCCGCGCGCGTGCGGGTCGACGTCGCCGACGCGGAGCTCTGGTGGCCGCGCGGTCACGGTGCGCAGCCGCTCTACGACGTCGCCGTCCGCCTGCCGGGCCTCGACGAATGGCGCGGCCGCGTCGGCTTCCGCACGGTGCACGTCGACATCGCCCCCGACGAGCAGGGCAGTCCGTTCGCCGTCCACGTGAACGGCCGTCTCATCCAGATCCGCGGCGCGAACTGGATCCCCGATCACGCCTTCACGACGGAGGTCGGCCGCGACCGCTACGCACGGCGCATCGCAGACGCCACCGAGGCGAACATGAACCTGCTGCGGGTGTGGGGCGGCGGCATCTACGAGTCGGACGACTTCTACGACCTGTGCGACGAGCAGGGGGTGCTCGTCTGGCAGGACTTCCTGCTGGCCTGCGCCGCCTACGCCGAGGAGGAGTGGCTCGCCCGCGAGATCGAGGCGGAGGCGCGGGAGGCCATCACGCGGCTCTCGCCGCATCCGTCGCTCGTCATCTGGAACGGCAACAACGAGAACATCGTCGGCTACGCCGACTGGGGATGGCGCCACCGCCTCGAGGGTCGCACGTGGGGCGAGGGGTACTACTTCCGCCTCTTCCCGAGGCTCGTGGCCGAGCTCGACGGCACGCGGTTCTACTCGCCGGGGAGTCCGTACTCGTTCTCGCGGTTCCTCAGCCCCAACCTCGACACGTACGGCACCGTCCACATCTGGGACGTCTGGAATACGAAGGACTACGCCGCCTACCGGGAGTGGACGCCGCGCTTCGTCGCGGAGTTCGGATTCCAGGGGCCGCCCGCGTGGACGACGCTCACCGAGGCGGTGCACGACGCGCCCCTCGAGCCGTACGGCCACGAGATGCTCGTGCACCAGAAGGCGCACGAGGGCAACGCCAAGCTCGAGCGCGGCTACGGCCCGCACCTGCCGGCCCCCGCGACGATCGACGACTGGCACTGGGCGACGCAGCTGAACCAGGCGGCGGCCGTGCGCTTCGGGATCGCCCACTTCCGCTCGCTCGCGCCGTACAACACCGGCACGATCGTGTGGCAGCTCAACGACGACTGGCCCGTCATCTCCTGGGCCGCCGTCGACTTCGCGGAGCGGAGGAAGCCCCTCTGGTACGCCCTCAGGGCGGTCTACGAGCCGCGGCTCGTGACGGTCCAGCCGCGCGACGGCGCCCTCGCGGCCGTGCTCCTCGACGACGTGGATGAGCCGTGGTCGGGTGATCTCGTCGTGCGCCGGCTGTCGCTGGCGGGCGAGGTGCGCGCCCAGGTGCGGCTCGCCGCGGAGGTCGCAGCGCGCGGCGCGACGACCGTCGCGCTGCCCGAGGAGGTCGCCTCCGGCGGCGACGACGAGGTGCTCGTCGTCGAGGCGCCCGGCTTCGCGCGCGCCGTGCACGACTTCGCCGAGGTCGTCGATCAGCCGCTCGACACGCGGCCGTTCGAGGTCGAGGCCGAGCGGGCGGAAGGCGCGGTGCGCGTCCGCGTGCGGGCGCGCTCCTATGCGCGCGACGTCTTCCTGCTCGCCGACCGCGGTCATCCCACTGCCGTCGTCGACTCGGGCCTCGTGACGCTGCTGCCGGGCGAGGAGCATGTCTTCACGGTCTCGGGGGTTCCCGACGAGGTCGCCCCCGACGTGTTCGCGGATGCGCTCGTGCTCCGGCACGCAGGAGACCTGCGGAGCTGAGCCGCAAGGGCTCCCGCCGCAGCGCCCCGGCCGTCCCCGGCCGGGGCGTTGCGCGCGTCGTCATGGCAGCGCTCCCACGACTTTGTTCCGCGGACGCGGAAACTGCTTGACCGAGTTCGTTTCAGTGCGTAACAATGGCAGCAGCCCCCTCCGGGTTCGTCAACGCCGACGGTCTTCCCCCGGCGTGAGGAAAGGACAACGATGTTTCTTCGCACAGCACGCGGACGACGCGCCTCCGTCGCCATCTCCGCAGGCGTTGCCGCTCTCGGCCTCGCCCTCACCGCCTGCGCTCCCGCGGGCGGCGGCTCGAGCGCCTCGTCGGGCGCGAGCGACGCCACCACGCTCGTCGCCTACACGGGCCAGTCGGGCGACTACCAGATCAACTTCAACCCCTACTCGCCTACGAAGATCGGCGGGCTCGGCACGATCTACGAATCGCTCTTCTTCGTGACGAACGTCAACACCGACCCGTACGTGCCTCTGCTCGCCACGGAGTACGCGTGGAACGAGGACGGCACGCAGCTCGACATCACCCTCCGCGAGGGCGTCACGTGGTCGGACGGGGAGGCGTTCGACGCCGACGACGTCGTCTTCACCTTCCAGATGCTCCTCGACAACCCGGCCCTCAACACGGGCGGCTTCGCCGGCACGCCGACGAAGGTCGACGCCACGCACGTGACGCTCACGTTCGACGAGCCCGCGTTCGTGACCGGCCCCGAGCTCCTCGGCAAGACCTTCATCGTGCCCGAGCACATCTGGAACGGCATCGACCCCACGGCCGAGGTCATGGCGGAGCCCGTCGGCACCGGCCCCTACCTGCTGGCCGACTTCAAGCCGCAGGCGTTCACCCTCACGGCCAACGAGGACTACTGGGACGGCGCCCCCGCCGTCGAGAACGTGCGCTACCTCTCGCTCTCCGGCAACACCGCGGGCGCCGACGCGCTCGCCGCCGGGACGATCGACTGGCAGACCGGCCCCGTGCCCGACATCCAGAACGTGTCGGAGAACTACCCCGGCTACGACGCCATCACGATCGGCCAGAACCAGATGGCGCTCCTCACCTGCTCGAACGCCGATCTCGGGTGCGAGGGGCCGCAGACCGACCCCGCCGTTCGGCAGGCGATCTACTACGCGCTCGACCGCGAGCAGGTGAACTCGCTCGCGTTCCAGAACACGGCGAGCGAGATGTCGCCGACGTTCGCGCTGCTGCCCGCGCAGGAGCAGTTCATCTCGGACGCCATCGACGAGACCGTCGTGCCGGAGACGGCTGATGCGGCGAAGGTCGACGAGATCCTCACGGGCGCCGGCTATGAGAAGGGCGCCGACGGCATCTACGCCAAGGACGGCGTCGCGCTGAACCTCACGATCGAGGTCGTCACCGGCTGGACCGACTACATCACGGCGATCGACACCATGTCGCAGCAGTTGAAGGCCGTCGGGATCGGCGTGACGGCGTCGCAGTCGTCGTGGAACGAGTGGACCGACAAGAAGAGCAAGGGCACGTACCAGCTCGCGATCGACTCGCTCGGCCAGGGTGCGGCATCCGACCCGTACTACCTGTACAACAACTTCTTCTCCTCTGCGAACACCGCTCCCGTGGGCGAGGCCGCCCCCGTCAACGTGTCGCGGTTCAGCGATCCCGCCGTCGACGAGGCGCTCGCCGTGCTGAAGGCGACGAACCCCGAGGACACCGCCACCCGTCAGGAGCAGTTCGACATCATCCAGGCGGCGATCGTCGAGGACATGCCGTACATCCCGATCCTCACGGGAGGGACGACGAGCGAGTTCAACGCCGAGAAGTTCACCGGCTGGCCGACGGAGGACGACCTGTACGCCTTCCCGGCGATCTGGGCCTCGCCCGACAACGCCCAGGTGTTCAAGGCGCTCGAGCCGACGGGCGAGTGAGCGTGGCCGAGGAGGAGCGCGTGAAGGGATCGACAGCGTGAACTACTACCTGCGGAAGCTGGGCTTCTACCTCGTCGCCCTGTGGGCGGCGCTGACGCTCAACTTCCTGATCCCCCGGCTGCTGCCGGGCAACCCGGTCGACATCCTGCTCGCCAAGCTCCAGCAGCGCGGCGGCACGGTGAACGCCGAGACCCGGGCGGCCTACGAGCTCCTCCTCGGCGGCAACACGTCCGATCCGCTCATCGTGCAGTACGGCAGCTACCTGCTGAACGTGCTGCGCGGAGACCTGGGCGTGTCGGTCACCTACTTTCCGGCGCCGGTGACGGAGGTGATCGGCACGTCGCTGCCCTGGACGATCGCCCTCATCGGGATCGCCACGGTGCTGTCCTTCATCATCGGCGTCGGGCTCGGCGCGATCGTCGGATGGAAGCCGGGCACGTGGCTCGACTCGCTCGTGCCGGCGACGACGCTGCTCGCCGCCGTGCCGTACTTCTGGCTCGCGCTCATCCTCGTCTACCTGTTCGCGACCATCCTGGGGCTGTTCCCCTCGCAGGGCGGGTACGACGTCGTCCTGAACCCGGGCTGGAACGCCGAGTTCATCGGCTCGGCGCTCTACTACGGCTTCCTGCCGGCGCTCACGATCGTCATCGCCTCGCTCGGCGGATGGCTGCTCGGCATGCGCAACATGATGGTGTCGACGCTCTCGGAGGACTACATCCTGACGGCGCACGCGAAGGGGCTCTCGAACGGCCGCATCCTGCGCGGCTACGCGGCGCGCAACGCCGTTCTGCCGTCCATCGCGGGCTTCGCGATCTCGCTCGGCTTCGTCGTGTCGGGCTCCGTCGTCACCGAGCAGGTGTTCTCGTACCCCGGCATCGGATCGAAGCTGCTGTCTGCCGTGACGAACAACGACTACGCGCTCATGCAGGGGCTGTTCCTCTTCATCACCCTCGCCGTGCTGGGGGCCAACCTCGTCGTCGACCTGTTCTACGGCCTCATCGACCCCCGCACGCGGGCACGGAGCTGATCGCCATGACCAACATCGCCCCCACCACGGAGCCGTCGGTCGCCGACGCCACCGAGACCATCGTGACGCGCACGGCGCGCGAGCAGCGCGCCGCCCGCGCGCAGCGCTCGCGCTCGGCGATCCGGCAGATGCTGCCGACCATGACGCCGTGGCTCGCGCTCGGCCTCGCGCTCATCGGCGGCATCACCCTCTTCGGCCTGCTCGGGCCGCTCTTCGTGAGCGATCCCGCGGCCATCCGCAGCATCGGGCTCACCCCGCCGAGCGCCGAGTTCCTCCTCGGCACGACGCAGACGGGCCAGGACGTCTTCGCCCAGCTCGCCTTCGCGACGCGCGGGTCGCTCGAGATCGGCCTCATCGTCGGCGTGCTCGCGACCGTGCTGTCGGCCTTCTTCGGCATCCTCGGCGCCTACATCGGCGGGTTCGCGGACGAGGCGTTCTCGCTGTTCTCGAACGTGTTCCTCGTCATCCCGGGCCTCCCGCTCGTCATCGTCATCTCGGGGTTCGTGCCCGCAGAGGCGCGCGGGCTCTGGACCATCGCGGTGGTCCTCGCGATCACGAGCTGGGCGGGTTCGGCGCGCGTGCTGCGCGCGCAGACGCTGTCCATCCGCAGCCGCGACTACGTCTCGGCGTCGAAGGTCGCGGGCGAGCGCGCCTGGCGCGTCATCGCCGTCGAGATCCTCCCGAACCTCCTGCCCGTCCTCGCCTCGCAGTTCGTCTTCGCCGTCATCGCCGCGATCCTCGGGGAGGCGGGGCTGTCGTTCCTCGGCCTCGGGGCGTCGAACTCGTCGACCCTCGGCACGATGCTCTTCTACGCGCAGAACGGCTTCGCGCTGTCGCTCGGCGCGTGGTGGTGGTTCGTGCCGCCCGGGCTCATCATCGCGCTGTTCGGGATGGGCCTCTCGCTCGTGAACTTCTCCATCGACGAGATCATCAACCCCAAGCTCAAGAACGTGCGCCTGCACGCGCGCCGCGAGCGCCGTGCGCGCCGCGAGGCGCGCAGGAAGGAGCGCGCCGCATGAGCGCGACGAAACGCCCCGTGCTCACCGTCGACGACCTCTCGGTCGTCTACGAGGTCGAGCAGCCCGTCACGGCCGTGAAGGGGGCGACGTTCACGCTCGGCGCGGGCGAGATCCTCGGCCTCGCCGGCGAGTCGGGGTGCGGCAAGACGACCCTCGCCTACGCCGTGAACCGCCTGCACAAGCCGCCGGCGCGCATCGCGAGCGGACGCATCGTGTTCCACGATCGCGACGGCGACGACGTCGACCTGCTCTCGCTCGGCGACGAGCGCCTGCGCGCGTTCCGCTGGTCGAAGCTCTCGATGGTGTTCCAGGGCGCCATGAACGCCCTGAACCCCGTGCTGACCGTGCGCGCGCAACTCGAGGACGTGCTGCAGGCTCACCGGCCGAAGATGGCGAAGGCCGAGCGGCGCGAGCGCGCCGCCGACGTGCTGCGCCGCGTCGGCGTCGACCCGTCGAGGCTCGCGTCGTACCCGCACGAGCTGTCGGGCGGCATGCGCCAGCGCGTCATGATCGCGATGGCGATGATCCTCGAGCCGCAGGTCATGATCATGGACGAGCCCACGACGGCGCTCGACGTCGTCGTGCAGCGCGACATCCTGCGCGAGATCGTGCGCTTGCGCGACGAACTCGGCTTCGCCGTGATCTTCATCACGCACGACCTGCCGCTGCTGCTCGAGATCAGCGATCGGATCGCCGTCATGCTGCGCGGCGAGATCGTCGAGCTGCGCGGGGCCGACGACATGTACCGCGACCCGCACCATGAGTACACGCGCAAGCTGCTCGGCTCGTTCCCGAGCCTCAGCGGCTCCCGCGGCGCGTTCATCCGATCCGGCATCGACCACGAGGAGGTGCGGGCATGACCAGCGTCCGCGTGAAGGATCTCGTCAAGGAGTTCAGCGTGCGCGACGGCCTGCGCCGCAGCCGCTTCCGCGCCGTGGGCGGGGTGTCGTTCGACCTCGTGCCGGGCCGCACCGTCGCGCTCGTCGGCGAGTCGGGGTCGGGCAAGTCGACGATCGCGCGCATCCTCTCGAAGCTCGAGACGCCGACGTCGGGCGTCATCGAGGTGACGCACGACAACGGGCGCCCCGTACCGCCGGCGGAGTACCGCCGCCACGTGCAGATGGTCTTCCAGGATCCGTTCGCGTCGCTCAACCCGTTCCACTCCATCGAGCACCACATCGCCCGTCCGCTGCGCATCCACAAGCGCACGCGCGGCGCCGACGAGACGCACGAGCGCGTCGTCGAGATGCTCGAGCGCGTGAACCTCGACGCGTCCTTCGCGTCGCGCCGCCCGCACGAGCTGTCGGGCGGGCAGCGGCAGCGCGTCGCGATCGCGCGGGCGCTCGCGCCGGGCGCGCAGGTCGTGCTGGCCGACGAGCCGGTGTCGATGCTCGACGTCTCCATCCGGCTCGGCGTGCTGAACCTGCTGGGCAGGCTGCAGCGCGAGGACGACCTCGCCGTGCTCTACATCACGCACGACCTCGCCACGGCGCGCCACTTCTCCGACGAGATCCTCGTGCTCTACAAGGGGCGCGTCGTCGAGCGGGGGCCCTCCGACGCCGTCATCCTCGATCCGCATCACGACTACACGCGGCTGCTCGCGATGGCGGCGCCCGATCCCGAGCGCATCGGCAAGGTCGTGAGCGGCGAGGCGCCGCCCGACCGCGCCACGCTCGACAACACGGTGTGCTTCAACCACTTCACGGGCGAGTGGGAGGGCGCGAAGGCCGCCGCGGCGGCCTGAGGATGCGGGGCGCCCGGATGCCCGGGCGCCCCGGCGTCACCCCGCCCGCAGCTCCAGTACGCGCGCAGACGGCTCGTCCGCCGGCGCCGTGATCTCGAGCTCGCCGGCGTCCGCGTCCCATGACCACGCCCATCCGCCGGCGGTCGCGGGGAAGAACGGGCGGATGTCGAGCGCGCGTCCGCGCGCCCACGCGAGCGACTGGCGCGCGCAGCCCGCGCCACCGCGCCGCCAGACGGAGACGTAGGCGTGGTCGCCCGTCCGCAGGCCGAGGGAGGTCCACTCGTCCTCCCAGGCGGGGAGGCCGAGCGGCCAGATCGGCAGGCGGTCGCGGATGTCGCGGAGCACGGTGCGGTGCGCGTCGAGCGCCGCGCGCACGGCGTCGACCTCGTGCGCGGCCATCCGATTGAGGTAGCCGGAGAGGTAGAGGCGGCCGAGCACGCCGTTCACGAGGCAGAACGTGCGCAGCTCGTCGCTCATGCCCGCCTGCGGGTACGCCCAGTTTCCGGCCTGCTCGGGGAGGATCGACGCGGGAGCGGCGGCCGCGATCGTGGCGGAGCGGACGGGATCCTGCTGATCGGAGGTGGACTGCAGGTGCAGGCGCGAGAGCATGGCGTAGTCCATGCGCATGGCGCCGGACGCGCAGTTCTCGACGAGGAGGTGCGGATGGCGCTCCTGCACGCCGTCGATCCAGTCGAGGAGGGCCCTGGCGTGCTCGAGCAGGCCCTGCCCCGGCGCGAGGCCGTCGCGGTCGCTTCCCGGACCCGTCATCGTGTTCTCGTCCATCTTGAAGAAGCCCACGCCGTACTCGGAGACGAGGCGGTCGACGACGGCGTCGAGATGGGCGCGGGCGGCGGGATGGCGGAGGTCGAGCAGATGGCGCCCGTGCTCGGCGATCCGCACGCCGCCGCGCGAGAAGAACGCCTCGTCGGGGAGGGTCCGCGCGAGCGGCGACCGCACGCCGACGACCTCCGGCTCGAGCCAGAGCCCCGGGGTCATCCCGCGTGAGCGGATGTACCCCGTCGCCTCGGCGAGGCCGCCGGGGAAGCGCCGCTCCGACGGCTCCCATGCGCCCACGCCGTCCCACCAGTGGCCGTCGGCGTACCATCCGGCGTCGATGCAGAACGCGTCGGCGCCGGCGTCCGCCGCCGCGTCGACGAGCGGCCGGAGCTTCTCGGTCGTGGGGTCGCCCATGAGCGTGTTCATGTAGTCGTTGAAGACGATCGGCAGCGCGTCGTCGGCTTCGCGCGGCAGCCGGACGGCGCGGCGCTGCTCCGTGAGCGCCTGCAGCGCCTCTTCGACTCCGCCCGTGGCGACCGCGAGCGACGCGGGCACGGTGCGGAACGTCTCCCCGCCGCGCAGGCGGACGCTCCACTGGTGCTCCTGATCGGTCGGCCCGCTCAGGAGCAAGTACGCGCCGCGCCCGTTCTCGCCGAGCTCGGCGAGCCATGGCCCGTTGTGCTCGACCTGCCACGCGAGGGCGTAGCGGCCGTGCACGGCCGCGAGGGCCGCCGTGGGCGCCTTCTCGCCGCTCGACCACGAGCCCCGGTTGCCGAGCACGAGGCGCGTGCGAGGCGGCTGGTGGTGGTGGGCCGCGCGGTGCACGTCGACGAGGCCCGCGGTGCGCAGCGGCTCCACGCGCCAGCGGCTCTCCGCGATCCAGTCGTTGTCGGCGTGCGCGACGACGAGCCCGTCGACCGAGCCGAGGCCCGCGTCGGCGAGGAACGACCCCGTCGCGAACGTCGAGACGGCGTCGAGGACGAGCTCGTCCGCGGCCGTCACCTCCGTCCAGGTGCGGATGGCCGGGGCGTCCGCGGCCTGGAAGACGCTCACCACGCGCAGGCCCCTGCTCGCGTCCTCCTGCACGACGCGCAGCTCGCCGGGCAGCTCCTCGTGCGACACGTAGCGCAGGGCGCGGCCGATGATCGTGTCGACGTGGCGGAAGCTGCCGGGGAACCGGCCGTGGCCGAATGCCGTGAGCTCGACGAGCGGCTGCTCGCCGTGGGCCTCCGGCACGAGCGGCTCCGGCTCGGCGGCGTCGGCAGGGCGGAGCGACAGCACCGAGACGGGGCCGTCGGCCGGGGCGGACAGGGTGAGGGCGACGCGCGGGGCGCGCCAGCTGACGGTCGTCATGGGGTGGGATCCTCGCTGATCGCGGAAAGATATGGTGATCCTCTCAGCGCTCGCGAGCGGGCACAAGAGACTATGTTCAGGAGAGTGACAAACATCGCGATCGACGAGCTCTCGCCCGCCATGCGCGCGGCCCTCCTCGAGGTGCTCATCCACGGGGAGCTGCCGCGCGCCGAGATCGCCCGCCGCCTGCACCTGTCGCGAGCGAGCCTCACGCGCATCACGCGCTCCCTCGTCGACGAGGGCCTCCTCGCGGAGGGCGAGACGCGGCTCATGGCCCAGACGGGCCGCCCGTCCGAGATGCTGCAGCTGCGCGCGTCCGCGCGGCACTTCCTCGGCGTCAAGCTCACGGGCGACACGCTCTACGCCGTCGTGACCGACCTGCGCGCGCAGCCCGTCGCCTCGTTCGAGCGGGCGCTGCCGTCGCGCGAGGTCGCCGACGTCGTCGCCGAGATCGCGGATGTCGCCCGCATGTTCGCCGCGGAGCATCCCTCGCTCGTCTCCGTGGGCATCGCGATCGCCGGCCAGGTCATGCAGACGCGCGACGGCGCGCTCGTGCAGCGCTCGGCGTTCCTCGACTGGACCGACGTGCCGCTCGGTGCGCTCGTGCGCGAGGCGACCGGCCTGCCGTGCGCCGTGGAGAACGACGTGCAGGCGCTCACGGCCACCGAGCACTGGTTCGGCGCGGGCGCGGGCATCGACGACATGGCGCTCATCACGGTCGGCGTCGGGATCGGCTGCGGCCTCGTCGCCAACGGCCGCCCGCTCGAGGGGGCGCACGCCCGCTCGGGGCAGATCAGCCATCTCATCGTCGACGAGGCCGGGCCGCACTGCGGCCTGCGGCACCGCGGGTGCGCGTCGAGCATGCTCGTGAACGCATCGATCGTGAACGCGTACCGGCAGCCGGGCGCGGGCTACGACGACGTCGTGGCGGCCGCGCGGGCGGGCGACGCCATCGCGCTCGCGGCGTTCGAGGACGCCGGCCGCGCGCTCGGCGTGCTCATCGCGACCGTCGTCAACCTCGTCGATCCGCAGAAGGTCGTCGTGACGGGCGACGGCATCGCCGTCTTCGAGTTCGCCGACGACGCCGTGCGGCGCTCGCTCGCCGAGCGGCTCGACAAGGACGCCGCCGAGGTCGATCTCGACGTGCGCACGTGGGATTTCTCGGAGTGGGCGCGCGCGGGGGCGGGGCTCGCCATCCGCACCCTCCTCGCCTGATCTTTGTTTCAGAAGTTGACAAACTAGGGCGCCGCGAGGGAATCTGTCTTCGACGATGTCGTCGAGACGGAGGACCGCATGACCCTGATCCCCACCGCCGTGGCGGCACCGCCGCGCACCACGGAGCTCTTCCGCGCGGGCGGGGCGGCGCTCGTCGTGGCGTTCCGCGGCGACGAGCTGCCCGAGGTGCTCCACTGGGGTGCCGATCCCGGTGCCGTCGATGCCGAGGCCCTTGCGGCGCTCGACGCCGCGTCGGCGCGGCAGGTGTCGGCGAGCGCGCTGGACGTGCCGTGGCCGCTCACGATCCTCCCGACCGAGCGCGACGGCTGGGAGGGGCGGCCCGGGATCGCCGGCTCGCTCGACGGCGCTCCGCTGCTGCCGGGATGGCGTGTCGTCGCCGTCTCGCACGACGAGCGCGGCTTCACGCTCTCGGCGGAGGACGGCGGGCTGCGGCTCGAGAGCTCCTTGCGGTTCGACGCCGCGGGCATCCTGCACGTCGACCACTGCGTGGAGAACGCGGGAGACGGCGACGTGGTTCTCGCGGCGCTCGACGCGACGCTGCCCGTGCCGGCACGGGCAGACGAGCTGCTCGACTTCGGCGGGAGGTGGACGCGCGAGCGTGCACCGCAGCGCCGTGCCGCCGTGATGGGGTCGACGGCGCGCGAGTCGCGGCGCGGCCGGACGGGGCACGATGCGCCGCTGCTGACCGTGCTCGGGACGCCGGGTTTCGGCGACGCGTCGGGCGAGCTGTGGGCCGTGCACCTCGCGTGGAGCGGCGACGCCGTGTTCCGCGTCGACCGGCTGCCGGAGGGGCGCAGCGTGCTGGGCGCGGGTGAGCTGCTGCGCACGGGGGAGGTCGTGCTCGGCCCCGGCGACTCGTTCACGGCGCCGACGGCGTGGTTCGCGTGGAGCGACGCCGGGCTCGACGGCGTCTCCGATCGGTTCCATCGCTCGCTCCGGGCGCGCGAGGGTCATCCGCGCTCGCCGCGGCCCGTCGTGCTCAACACGTGGGAGGCGGTCTACTTCGACCACACCCTGGAACCGCTCGTGCGCCTCGCCGACGCCGCGGCGGAGGTCGGCGTCGAGCGGTTCGTGCTCGACGACGGATGGTTCCTCGGACGACGCAGCGACGACGCGGGCCTCGGAGACTGGGCCGTCGACCCCGACGTGTGGCCCGACGGCCTGCACGCCCTCGTCGCGCACGTGCAGGAGCGCGGGATGGGGTTCGGCCTGTGGGTGGAGCCCGAGATGGCGAGCCCCGACTCCGAGCTGGCGCGTGCGCATCCCGACTGGCTGCTCACGCCATCCGATCGCGCGACGCGCACCTGGCGCCAGCAGCACGTGCTGGACCTCGCGCGGCCGGAGGCGTCGGCGTGGGTGCTCGACCGGCTCGACGCCCTGCTGACGGAGTACCCGATCGAGTACCTCAAGTGGGATCACAACCGCGATCTGCTCGAGGCGGTGCATGCGGGGCGGGCGGGGGTCGACGCGCAGACACGCGCGGTCTACGCCCTCCTCGACGAGCTGCGCCGTCGCCATCCGGCCGTCGAGATCGAGTCGTGCTCGTCGGGCGGGGCGAGGGTCGACCTCGGGATCCTCGCGCGCACCGACCGCGTGTGGGCGTCCGACACGAACGACCCGCTCGAGCGGACGCGCATCCAGCGGTGGACGGAGGCGCTGCTTCCGCCCGAGCTGATCGGGAGCCATGTCGGCCCTGCTCGGGCGCACACGACAGATCGCGTCACGGAGCTGCGGTTCCGGATGGCCGCGACCCTGTTCGCCTCTGCGGGGATCGAGACCGACATCACGCGGTTCGGCGCGGACGAGCGGTGCGAGCTGGCCGCGTGGATCGCGGCGTACAAGCGGCTGCGGCCGCTCATGCACTCCGGGCGGCTGCTGCATCGGGCGACGGCCGACGAGGGCACGGTGCTCACGGGCGCCGTCTCGGATGACCGACGGCACGGGCTCTACCGTCTCACGCGCGAGCGGACGGGGGAGTGGGCGGTGCCGCCCGCGCTACGGCTGCCGGGGCTCGACCCCTCGCTGACGTACCGCGTGCGCGTCGTGCGGGAGCTGACGGCCGCGCGGTTCCTCGACGTCGTGCCGGTGCCGTGGGTCGCCGACGGCGAGGTGACGCTGCCGGGTGCTCTGCTCGAGACCGTCGGGGTGCGCACGCCGCTGCTCGCGCCGGCGTCGGCGCTCGTGCTCGAGGTGGAGGCGCAGTGAGGCGCCGCCCGCGTACGCTCGCCGCATGAGCCGCGCCGAGATCGACATGCTGCGGCGCCGTGCGGCGCGGCGGCTCCCCCCGCACGTGGCCGACTACGTGGCCGCGACGGCCGACGGCGTCGCGGAGGCCGAGGCCGACCGCTGGGACGCCGTCGAGCTGCGGCCGACGGCGCTGCGGGGCGCGACGGGCCCGGCGCTCGCGACGACGGTGCTCGGGGCTCCCGTCGACCATCCTCTGCTCGTCGCGCCCATGGCACAGCAGGTGGCGGCGCATCCGGATGGCGAGGCGGCCACCGGGCGCGCGGTCGCGGCATCGGGGTCGCTCCTCGGCGTCTCGACGAACACGGCCATCCCGTTCGCGCGCATCGCGGAGCAGGGGGCGCCGTGGTGGTTCCAGACGTATGTGCTCGCCGAGCGGCAGCTGACGTACGTGCTCGCCGAACGAGCGGCCTCGGCGGGCGCGTCGGCCATCCTGCTGACCGTCGAGCTCACGGCTCTGCGCGTTCCGCCGCACGTCGAGCCGGTGAACTGGCCGGAGGGGAGGGCGCGTGCGCGGCTCGCGAACCTCACGGCGGATGAGCGTGCCCGCATCGAGGGCCGCCCGACGACGGCCCCGGGGCTGGACGAGATCGGGCGGCTGCGCGAGGCGACGGGCCTGCCCGTCGTCGTGAAGGGCGTGCTGCGGGGCGACGATGCGCGCCGAGCGGTGGATGCGGGGGCGGCGGGTGTTCTCGTGTCGACGCACGGGCACAGGCGGATGGCGGGGTCGGTGCTCGTTCCCGACGCGCTCGGCGAGGTGGTCGAGGCGGTCGGGGCCGATGCCGAGGTGTACGTCGACGGGGGCATCCGCGACGGACGGCACGCGCTCGCCGCGCTCGCGCTCGGCGCGCGTGCCGTGTTCGTCGGAAGGCCGGTGTGGTGGGCGCTCGCCGCGGGCGGTGCAGAGGGGGTCGGCGCGCTGCTCGACGGCCTCGCGGGGGAGCTGCGGGCGGCCATGGCGCAGTCGGGGGTCTCGTCGGCCGACGAGGCGCACGCGCTGCGACTCGCCCGGGTGCCGCGCCGGTGACCGCCCGATTCGCGCTGGCGGCGGAGTTGTCCTAAGCTTGTCGGCGGTGACGTGTCCGAGCGGCCGAAGGTGCAACTCTCGAAAAGTTGTGTAGGGTAACCCCCTACCGTGGGTTCAAATCCCACCGTCACCGCCAGAGAAACCCCCTCCTTGCGAGGGGGTTTCGTCGTTCCGGGGAGCGGCTCGCGGAGCTGGACGTCAGTCGAGCACGGCCGTTGCTTCCACCTCGACGAGGACATCCGGCTCGAAGAGATAGTCCACGCCGATGAGCGACGCCGGCGGCAGCGGCAGAGTGAGGCCGATCTCCTCCGAGACCTGCGCCAGGCCAGCCATGACGTCGCCCATCTTCTCCGGGGCCCAGCCGGTGACGTAGAACGTGAGGCGGACGACGTCGCGGAACTCGGCCCCGGCACTGCGGAGCCCCCGATGCGTGTTGCGCAGCGCGTGGGCGACCTGGCCGGCCAGATCGCCCGGAGCCACGGGCGCCCCGTCGCGTGTGCGCGCCACCTGCCCGGCGACGTGGACGTGCCGGGTCCCCGTGCCGACGGCGACATGCGCATAGGGGACGTTCTGGGTCATGTCCTCGGGGGTGAGGCAGGTGACGGTCATGAGGATCTCCTCGTGTCGGCGGGTAGGTATCCTCTGTATACCTAGGAGTTTCCGGACACTTCAACGAGACCAGGTTCCATGCCCGATACCGCTTCCGCACCCGCCGTGCACGCGGTCGATGTGCAGATCGCCGCGCCGCATCGGGAGCTGCTCGACCAGGTGCTCGACAAGTGGTCGCTCGCCGTCCTCAACGAGCTCTGCGAGGGGCCGGCACGGTTCAATGCGCTCCGCCGCGCGATCCCTCCCGTCACACAGAAGTCGCTCACGGCGACGCTGCGCCGGCTGGAACGCAACGGCATCGTCGAGCGGGTGATCATCCGCACCAGGCCGCTCACCGCCGAGTACCGGATCACGCCCCTCGGGAAGACGCTTCGTCATCCGGTGGACGTGCTCGTCGCGTGGGCCGACGCGCATCTCTCCGAGATCGAGGCGGCACGAGATCGCTTCGACCTCGCCGACTGAGCCGGAGCGCGACTGACCCGGAGCGCGACTGACCCGGAGCGGTCGTCTCCGGCCTCTTCGAGTCAGTCGCTCGCGCGGGAGGGTCCGACCCGCCGGCAGGGCTGCGAGCTCACTCGCGTCCGCGTGAAGCCGAGGCAGGCTCGGCGTCAGCGGTGGGTCCGGGGTCGGGGTGCCATCCCGGTGGGGGTTGGTCGGTGAGGCCGTTCTCGTACTCCCATAGCCAGTTGTCGTCGAGGTCTGCTTGTGTGACGGGCGAGTATTCCCACTCGGGTATGTACGGGTTCGGTGGGTCCGGGGCGTGCGCTGCCGTATGCGCGGTCTGCGGGGGTGGCTTCGTGGCGTATTCGAACCCGAGGGGGCTGGTCCAGACGATGACGCCGGGTTCGGGTTGTTGGATGCGCCACGGGGAGTGGTGTCGGAGTTGGTGGTGGGCCCGGCAGAGGGCGGAGAGGTTGCCGGCGCAGGTGGGGCCGCCTCGTTCCCATTCCC